>NZ_CP134868.1 GCF_031954525.1 Dyella sp. BiH032 | reverse complement strand
CGACGAACGACACATACGAAAAAGCCCCACGGGTGCGAACCGCAGGGCTTCTTTTCGTAGACCTATGGGATTGGTTGTACACACCCCAAAAGGCCCGGTTTGGCGACCGGTCTTTAGGGTACGACCAAAAAACCATTTGGGTCAAGTTTCGCTCGTCCTCAAAAAAGTGAGGACCCCAAATGACAACTTATGCGCACACCATCCCGAACGCTTCGGCGGTCGCCGACGCCCTGTCGATCCTGCAGCGGCTCCGTCAACACTGCTCGAGCCTCCCTGCGGCCGTCGTACTCCTGACGCTCGCCCAGACCACCGAGTTCGCAGAAGGGGAGTGCACAACCGCGCTCTCCACTTACGAGATCGCCAACGCAGCGTCCATGACGCCGGCTGCTGTGCAGCGTGGAATCAACGCCCTTCGCGAAGCGGGCCTCATTGCCCGCCATCAGCAGATCAAGCAGAAGGGATGCGTCGCCCTCACGCTCATCACGCCAAAAGGGCTTGACATTCTACGCCCATCCGCGCTAGGCGCAACTGCGCTCCCGGCAGGGCTCCTGAGTGACCTTGTGGGTGAACCGCTGAGCGTCATGGAAGCGTGCGCCCGTGCGTGGAAGGAGGGGCTTGTGCCCGACCCGACGCTCCTCCAGGACTTCCGTGGACCGTCTGACGCCTACGAGCGCGTAATGGGTGCACTGCGGGCCAATACCGAGCAAGCGCAGGAGATGCTGATGGCCGCGGTTGACGAGGCCCAGATGATGGCCGACGCGGAAGAGCAGGGCAGGGTGGTCGTTCCGCTCTCTGACGGAAGCATCCTCGAACTCAACGCCGCAGAGTTCGCCGCCCAGGCGCCGTGCCCCGTGGACCTTCGCTTTATCCGCGAAACGCTCTTGCTCGTAATGGCGCGCGGTCGTCAGCTCGACGCACCAATGGCCAAGCGCCTCGCTGCGGAGGCCGGCTACTCGCGAGCCGTGGGCTTTGTACGCGGCCACGCTTGGGAGGCCGGCAGTCGTGTCCTAGCATCGGTGATGTCCCGTGTGACTTGGTCTCGCCCGCGCAGCATCCGGCAAGCCTGGTACACGGCCGTTGAATCGTGCTCAGCAGTCCTCGGAGGGCAGTTATCCACAGGTGCATCGGTTTCAGTTCACTAACTTGGTTTTCCAACAGATAAAAGCTCTCTAAAGAAAACCAGTTAGCTGCCGACAAACGACATGCCTGTGGACCGGATGCCCTGATTGCGCTCTTGGTTGGTCCGCTATGAATCCGGATCGCTTGGGGCCTGCTGTACCCGGACACAGTGCTTAGGAGTGGAACGTGCTGGATGCAAACACCTTTCTGGTAAACGACCTGGTCGACTACGGGTTGGATGCGCTGATGTTCATTCGGCAGGTCGCCGCTCGCGATCCGTCCGCTGCCCAAGAGATCTGCCGTTTCCGCAATCAGCGTTTGCTGTACGTCCTCGAGCGTCTCGACCAAGCCGCCTTGCGCCGGTTGTTGGGCGCTGTCGGTTGCCCGTTTGCCCCCCGAACTGCCGAGCTTCTCGCGGCCCTCGATGCACTGGAAGGCGGGCTTCGTCCGAAGGGTTTGATCAACGCACCTGAGTTCTATTCGGAGAACGAACACTTTGGACGAGAGCTGGAACGCATCCAGCAGCAGTTCTGGACATTGTTCCGCCAGGAAGCCCACCAGAACCACCATTCATGCGCCACGACCTTTGACATCGACGACCACCAGGTCATTCGTCGCATCGCCACGCTGAAGCTGAACGAGCTGCGTCTCCTTGCGCGATTCCCCATTGCCCTTAGGATTAGCCAATCCTCAGGCTTCGAGCTCGCGTTGAGCTTGGAAGGGCAGGGCGTGACGAATCCCACGCGCCTAGCTGTTGCCGGGATGGCGGCTGCATGCTTCGATGAGCCGGCAGCAGAGCACGCGCAAGGGGTGGTGTGATGACGACTCAGAGGCTTGTTGGTAAGGCCCACGACGGGGCCATGAAATTGGCGATCCTTCAGGCCAAGCATCTCGCTGGCTACCAGGAAGGCTCAATCGTCAATTCGGCGGAGCGCCTTGCCAAACTCGGCTTGCGCGCGAGCCTGATCCACGAACTGACCGGCATCCCCCAGAGCAACACCTCGCGCATCGTTAAGTCAGTGGGCAACTTTAAGACTGGTCGACGCAAGACCAGCATCGACGACATCTTCCGAAATGCGACGACGCATCAGCAGATATCGATGTTCCTCGTCATGGTTGAACGCCAGCGCAAACTCAATCCCGCGGGCACACTGCTGGCCTGCCACATCCTGGATGCCGTCCGCAGCATGTGCGCACGAGCACCGAGCCAGCTGCACTCAGCTGACTGGGAGCGCCTCACTGAGGCCGCGCTGTCGCTGCAAACGGGCGCGCTGCGGTTGATCACATGTTCCGCGTGCCACACGCGGCATGTCGTACCATCGAAGGAGAGCGAGGGGCTTGGTGCCAAGATCAATGAGTCCGATCGGGCGTGCCCCCTGTGCCGGATCACCGAGTCGGTGACCACCATGAAGAAAAAGGTGGTTGACGATCGCGAAGTCACGTTCGTCACCACAATCAGACAGGCAGACAACACCGTTATTCCCACCCTTGCGGCCGACCTCTTCGAGCGTCGCCAGCGCCTAAGGGCGGCAGGAGTGGGGGAGCCGAAGACGGCAACACGCTAAACCGGCCCGGGGCAAAACAACAGCAAACAAAGGCAGTGTTTCGCCGCTGACCTCCAGGGGCCGCCACCTAGCATGGGTGGTATGCGCGCCCTCATCTCCGCAGTTCTAACTTCCATTTCCCTGTTGGCCTCCACGCCCGTCAGCGCCGTGCCGAGTGCACAGGCGCCCGCGCCCCCTGGGCGACAGGATTCGCCGCAAACGGCGGCCAAGCCCGAGCGCAATCCGGACGACGGCTGGTTCTTCTACAGGGACCCGCGCGAGGAGGAGAAGAAGAAAACGCCACCTCCCAAGCCGGCAGTGCCGGCGGCGCCGACCGACATGAGCGAAAAGGTCGGTAGCGCCGAGTGGATTCAAAAGAACCTGCCCCGGATCATGATGGACGCCATCAACAATCCGAAGGATCGGGAGAAGGTTGAGCTCTACGGCTACGTCCAGAAACTCGCGATGGACAAATCGGAGCAGTTCGCAAATACGTACATTCGCGTCATGAGCGCCAACCCTGCGCTCGACGAGACGATCAGCAATCCCACAAGCACATTCGCGTTGCGCGAGCTCGACAGCAAGCGCGACACCGAGCGCGCTGCTGTCCTTCAGGAGATCGCGAAGACTACCGGTCTCTGGTACTTCTTCCGGTCCGACTGCCCATATTGCCATCGCCAGAATCCGCTCCTCGATCTGCTGCAGCAGGACTCGGGGATCTCCATCCTTCCGATCAGCCTGGACCACCAACCGCTGCAAGACGGGTCGTATCCAAACTGGGTCGCAGATAGTGGCCAGGGCCAGTATCTCGGCGTGACCAGTACACCGACTCTCTTCATGGTCCATCCGTCAACGGGGCAGCTGGTCAGCCTGGCTGTCGGGCAGCGGTCCCTCCCTGACATTGAACGACGGATCATCGAGATCTCGCGCGACCAGAATTGGATCGACGAGGCAACGTATCAGCGCGCGATGAAAGGAATGCCGCAGCGCTTCATCACGGACGCGTTCGATCCGTCATCGATCGACGATCCCAACGATCCGAAGCAGGTGCTCGACGCACTGCGCCGCGCAGGCATGCACGGCGAAGCGCAACAAGCCGCGACTCTCGATGACCTACAGAAGGCAACGGGAAGCAATGCCACACCATGGAAAGGCTCGGAGTAAGCAGCAATGAAGCGAATTCTTCTACTCGTACTCGTTGCCTTTGCGGCGATCAGCGGTCATGTGCACGCGCAAAGTGGCGTCGCAGGCCAGTCGGCGAACATCTTCAATTCAATGACGAACACAACCGACCCGAAGGTCGTGATGGGCGCGCGCCGAGGCGTCATCACTGGCGGCAGCTTCCAAATGAAGAACCGCATGATGAACGTGCAGCTCATCTCGATGAATGCACCCAACGTGACGGGCGGCTGCGGTGGCATCGATGCATTCATGGGGTCCTTCTCGTTCATTTCTAAGGACCAGATTGTCTCCGCATTGCGCTCTATCGCATCGGCCGCAGTCGGCTACGCGTTCAAGCTCGCGCTGCAAAGCATGTGCCCGTCCTGCGAAAAGATCATGGGCGAGATGCAGAACATGATGAACAACGTGACGATGAACAACATCAACTCGTGCGAGGTGGGGCAATCCATCATCAATGCCGGTGGAGACGACTCGATTGCGCACGGAATTGAATCCATGGGCGCGCCGGTGCGCACCTGGCTTGGTCAGGCCGATGACTACCAGGCCAGTAAGAACCAGAACAAGTCCAGCACTCCGCTCGGCTCACTTGCGAACCAGTCTCCCCAAGTCTTCGATCAGGTTATTCCTGGGAACGTGGTGTGGCGTGCACTGATGTCACAAGGCGTCGGCACGTGGGTTGGACAGCAAAACGATCAGATGCTCGAGGACATCATGTCGCTCACTGGCACGATTATCGTGTGCATGCCTGATGCGGCGCAGAGTGAGTGCTCTGTTGCGGGGGCCCAGGGCAGCAGGATCGGCCAGCAAGGGTCGCTCATCCAGTACCGCCAGCCACCCACCATGACGATCAAGGAGCTTGTGGAAGGGACTGATGGGTCGCGTCAGATCAAGCGTATCCAATGCGTCGGGCAGCACCCGCATGACCTGAACGGCTGCAATCGGATAATCGTGCAGGACTACAGCGACTACGAGGGCCTGCGGACCAAGCTCATGAAGGTATTTCTTGGCGACGGCACCGAAGGGTCGGGCATGTTGGACCAGGTTTACATGGGGCAACGCGCGCCAACGGCACAAGAGCAGGCGCTGATGACCGGTGGTGGCCAGTACACCCAGCTGGCTATCAGCCTTGCCATGAAATCGCCGGCGGCGGCGAAGCGATTCGTCGCCCAATTTGGTGATCTGATTGCGGCGGAACTGGCTCAGGAAATCGTGTTCGTCAACATCGACTCCGCCCTGACCGCTGTTGCCCAGCAAACCAGTGGAGACACGAAACCCATCCGGCAGCTGCTGCAGGAATCTCTGCAGCGTAACCAGGACGAGATGAAGCTCTACTACGACAACGCCAAGTCGAAGAGCGCGGTTATCAACTACTGGTCCGAGATCCAGCACGCGCTGGAGAAGCGCGACCCGGTACAGCGCCCCGTCGGCGCCGTGAACTGAAGAAGGGAATCCTCAGTGCCAAATCTATTTGTCAAGACGGGAAAAGTCTTCGAGATCTACTCGATGGGCGACGGCCTCTATATGAAGCGCGTCCTCGACGGCGTCGCCTCGATGAGCAACAGCGGACTTTTTGTCTCGCTGGGTGCCCTCGGGCTGCTGCTTGGTCTGTTGATGGTCGCTGTTAAGCATGTCTCGAACAACGCCCAGAGGACCGAGTTCGGTGTTCTCTTTTTGTCATTCATTGCATTCTGCGTCATCTTCGGCATGCGGGCGGACGTCATCATCCATGACCTCGGCGGCGCTCCAGGTGCGGTGCAGAATGGCACGTTCCCGGTGGACAACGTGCCGTACGGTGTTGCAGCTGCGGGAAGCATCGTCTCCACACTGGGCCTCACTCTGTCCGAGAAGATGGAGCAGGGCTACGGCCTACCGTCAGGCGGAACAAATCTCGATGGTACGACGGGCTTTGGAAGGAGTTTGGAGTGGATTAACGCGGTGCGAAATTGGGAGCTGCCGGAGTTCGACGACACGGGGTCGAACGGCATCATTTCGCGATTCAAGAACAACGTTTCGTACTACCTGGCGAACTGCACATTTGTTGCGGCAGGCAACGGCCAGCTCAACATGGCGAAAGCCTTCAACACCGCAAATCCTTTCAGCTTCGGCGATACCACGACGGGAGGGCTTGGTTACAACAACCGGTTCATCACCACAAAGTGGGAAGATGCGAATCACAACATCACGGACATGGACTGCTCTGCGGCCCTCAATCAGTTGAATGCCGACGCCGGCAGTGACTCTCTATTCACTGCGTTTGCAAATGCGTCTGCGGTCCGAATGAAGCGCTTGGTACCGGGATACCCAGCCGCACAACAGATGCGGGACGCCTTCAGCGACATTGGCATGGCCGGCGACGAAGCGGCTGCCTACACGATGAGCTCGGCGGTCAATGCGGTTTGGTCTATGGCGCTCCGACGCGGTAGCGATCCCTCGGGACTGGACGTCATGACCGCTGTTATGGTCAACCAAGGGACTGAGCAGCGTGCCACCCAATGGGGCGCCGATGAATCGATGTTCCGCCAGGTGGCTCGGCCGATGGCCGCGTTCTTTGAGTCGATGATCTACGCGATGGCACCGTTCATGGCGTTGGTCGTTGGCTTGGGGGCGTGGGGCTTCCAGAAGCTCATGACGTACATGGTGCTGACCATTTGGGTGGCACTATGGTTGCCCGTGTTGTCAGTGGTGAATCTGTTCCAGATCACCATGGCCCAACATGGCGTCGACGCGATGATGCAGGTGCCCCCAGGGGCAACGGCACTCTCGGTAACAAGTATTGCGGGAGCTGCCAACCTGCAGCATCAGATCGTCAATTGGTTGGCCACGGGCGCAACTATCGCGGCCGCCACACCGGCGATCACCATGATGCTTATCTTCGGCGGTGCTGTAACCGCAAGTGCGCTGGCTGGCCGCATGCAAGGGGCCGAGTTCAGCAACGAGAAGATGGTGAATCCTGACACGGTGAAAGACGCACCGGTCATGGAGCGCAAGGCGATGGAAACTCACGATCAGATGTCGGGCACGGTGGCTACAGGCTCCAGCGAACTGCAGCCGAAGTACCAGACCAGCGACATCCGAAGCGCCGCTACCCAGTCCGCGAGCAGCGAGCTTTCATCTGCGTCCCAGACATTTGCGTCCAACGCGTCCTCCGCGGTGAAGGCAGACTGGACCAACAAGCAAGGTCAGTCGTTCTCTGCCGCGCACACGTTTGACAGCAGGGCAACCGACGCGCAGAAGCAGCTAGTCCAGTGGGGTCAGCAGAACGGCTTCCAGATCGACAATAGCAATGCAGCAACCTTCGCCGCGATGGTTTCTAGCGCGGTGGCCGGCAATTTTGGGGCGGCTGCGAAGATCGGAGGCAACGCTGGCCTGAACATGGCTGGGCAGTCTGGGGGTTCCTTCACCGAGAACGATGCGAAGCAACTTAGCCAGCGCATCGCAAAGTCCATCGCCGAGGGAGGCGACGCGTCCGCGACGATCGCGCGCGCCATCGGCGATACGGTGACGCAGCAGGCGTCGCTTGGCTCCGAGTCGGCGCAGAGCGCGTCGCAGGGTAACGATTACAAGCGCAGTGAGGCAGACCTGCAGCAGAAGCAGCAGAACTACTCTGAGACGGTTTCCGCATCCAGCTCGCTGGCTTCGGGGCAGACGTTGACCAATCAGTCTGTGGCGCACGCTCTCGTGGAGCGAGGGCTCGGCCAACGGGTGGTTGACCAGGCCCGAGAGCACGCCGGTGCACCGGCCTTCAAGGAAGCTCAACAGCGTGTCGCTGAAGCCCCTTGGGCCAGTGCGAACGCACATGAGCGGGACGTACAGGCTGCACTTGTCGCGCTTGATGGCCAGGTTAACTCACCGGGCTCGCTACGCGAGGGGCACAGTGCGGATAGACAGCGAGCCTTGATGGAAGCGCTTGGTGCCGCCGGTGGTGTCTCTGGAGCGGGAGTCATGTCGGCCGCCATGAGCAATCCCGATAGGAATGCCGGTGTCAGCGGAGAGGTGGCGTTCGGAGACGCGACGAGGGCCGTGCAGCACGCTGGAGTCGGAACCAACTTGAACGCTGGCCAGGTAATCGGGCAGGCCAACGGGACAATCGCAGGGCAGGGGGCCGAGGAGGCGAAGGGTAACGTCATTGGTCGAGCTGGCATCTCCGACGCGATGGCAGATCGAGGCACTCACGAAGGCGAGCTTCAACAGCATCGCCAGAACCCTGATGGGTCTGAGCTCGCGCAGCGGATGCATGGCGACTACAAGGAACGGTCACTCGAAATCGGCAAGGATCTTGGCGCTTACCGCGATGCCCAGGCGGAGGGCATGATGGCCCGCGACACTGGAGGTCTGGGTCGCGCGCCGAAGAGTCTGTACAACGACGTCCTCAACAACGGCAATAACACGAGCACGAGCTCTGTCGTCGCAGCGCTGGAGTACAGCTATAACGTCGGCCGCCATCAGCCTACTGATGCAGCGGTCACAACAATCAATCAGAACGCAGACAGTAGCTTTGGCGCAATGTTCGGCCGGGGCATCACTCAGGAGTCTGCCGCGAACGCCGCCTTCGACAAGGATGCAGCGGCAAAGTCCACGCGCGACTTCAACTCGGAATTGGCGCGGATTGAGCGACTTCAGGGAACCGAATTCAGCCCACAGCTTGTGGCGGCTCAAGCGGCTGTCTCCGCGACGCGAATGAACAATGGTGCGTCCCCGTACGTCGCCGAGCGCTACTTCGAGGCCACCAGTAAGCTGACTGACGGCGAGAAGAAGTTCCTCGCGGAGTGGTCCGACAAGGCCCACAACGGCGACGCCGGCGGCGGCGTGGCGGACATCTCGCCTGGCGCAATGGCTGCTGGAAAGAACCCTGAGGGGCTTCAGTTCCGCGAGGATCGGCCCGCGCTCTCCTTTGGTCCGGTGAGTCCCGACGCAAATGGGTTCCAGACCTCCTCATCAGCCCCACAGGCGGGTGCGTTCAAGTTTGGAGGAGCGGGACCAGTGAACCTTATGAGTCCCTCCGAGGGGAGTACGTACGAGTCCGTCAGCGTTGAGGTGGGCGGCGGTGGTCAGGGTGTGCCGACCATGTCCCGGGCAATGCAGTCACCGTTTACGACCGTTGAACGAAGCGCCGCGGGCGCAGGCTCCGCCCGAGCGCCAGAGGACGTCGCTGCATCGCGGGGCCCTGGCGGATAGTCGGAACCAAGAGCCTGCTGAGAAGATTGCAGGGCATAAAAAAGGGTATCCGGATTTTAGTGTGGGAAGACCGCACTAGCCCTTCTTGTCTGACAGCTCTCGTTCGGTAGGTTTCTGGTATCGCAAGGCTTACGCGCTTTTAGCCTTCAGTGTGGGCTTTGTCTGGCGCATGTCGGTGCAAGGAAACAATCAGTGGCAGGTCACCTTGCCCCCGGCTCGAACTGGGGTTTGAGGCGCAGTGGAACGGAAAACCGGGTTAAGCCACGCGCCTAGCTCCCGTGCAGAGAATCGATCAGCGGGCACGACACAGTGCCTCGCTGCGCATGGCACTCGTTGACCAACCGTGACAGCACCGCTTCGATTCGCGTCAGGTCCGCCATCTTGGTGCGCACGTCGGTGAGCTGGAGCGCAGCCAGCTCGGCGGCTTCGCTGCAGTGAGTGCCGTCCTCAAGCTGTAGGAGTTGGCCGACTTCGTCCAGGTTGAACCCCAGCCGCTGGGCGGATTTCACGAAACGCACCCGCGCCACGTCCGCCGATCCGTAGCGGCGAATACTGCCGACGGGCCGACCTGGTTCTGGCAATAACCCCTTGCGCTGATAGAACCGGATGGTCTCCACGTTGACCCCAGCGGCCTTGGCGAAAGCCCCGATGGTCAGTGTTTGCGGATCGTTCACCATCGCGCTTGACTCCGTACTTGACTACGGAAGTAACCTTAGCGCATCACGCAACGTCTCGGAAGGAGATCCCTCACATGGCAGACCCCAGCAACGGCCGCGGTGCACTGGCCGCCGGTGGCCTCGCCGCCATCCTCGCCTCGACCTGCTGCCTCGGTCCGCTGGTGCTGATCACGCTGGGTTTCTCCGGCGCCTGGATCGGCAACTTGACCGCGCTGGAACCGTACCGGCCGATCTTCATTGGCGTGGCGCTCGTGGCGCTGTTCTTCGCGTGGCGTCGCATCTTCCGGCCGGCTCGCGCCTGCGCGCCGGACGACGCATGCGCCGTGCCCCAGGTGCGGACGGCCTACAAGGTGATCTTCTGGATCGTCACCGCCCTGGTGCTGATCGCGCTCGTGTTCCCCTACCTCATGCCCCTGTTCTACTGAAAGGAGATTGCCATGAAGAAACTCGTCGCATTGCTCGCTCTGACCGTTGCCCTCAGCGCTCCCGCCTGGGCCGCCACCAAAACCGTCACGCTGTCGGTGCCGAGCATGACCTGCGCCACCTGTCCGATCACGGTCAAGAAGGCGCTGACCAAGGTCGAAGGCGTCATCGAGGCCAAGGTGACCTGGGAGCCCAAGGAGGCGGTGGTAACCTACGACGATGCCAAGACCACTCCGGCCGCGTTGACCAAAGCCACCGAGAACGCCGGCTACCCGTCTACCGTCAAGAAGTGAGCACACGCTCATGACCGAGGCGATCACGCTGCACATCGATGGCATGACCTGCGGGTCGTGCGCCGAGCACGTCAAGCAGACCTTGGAAAAGGTGCCCGGCGTGCGTTCGGCCTCAGTGTCCTACCCACAGCGCCGGGCCGAGATTGAGGCCAGCGTAGGTACCGCCGCGGACGTGACCTCGCTGGTCGCGGCGGTATCCGCACTCGGTTACCGAGCGCAGCTTGCCGATGCGCCGGGGCAACCCAGCGACCTGCTGAACAATGCACAAGAGCGGCTGGGCGGCGAACCAAAGCGCGAGGACGATGAGGCTGCACTGCACGTGGCCGTGATCGGCAGCGGCGGCGCGGCGATGGCGGCGGCGTTGAAGGCCGTCGAGCAAGGGGCGCGTGTGACGCTGATCGAGCGCAGCACTCTCGGCGGCACCTGCGTCAACGTCGGATGTGTGCCGTCCAAGATCATGATCCGCGCTGCCCACATTGCGCATCTGCGTCGCGAGAGTCCGTTCGATGACGGCATTGCCGCCGCCTCGCCGAAGATTCTGCGTAAGCGCTTGCTGGCTCAGCAGCAGGGGCGCGTCGATGAACTGCGCCACGCCAAGTACGAAGGCATCCTGACGAGCACCCCGACCATCACCGTGCTGCGCGGCGATGCCCGATTCAAGGATGCGCACACGCTGACCGTGGCAACCGCTGACGACGGGATGCGCGAGGTGAGTTTCGACCGCTGCCTCATCGCCACCGGGGCCAGTCCGGCGATTCCACCGATCCCGGGCTTGAAAGACACGCCCTTCTGGACGTCGACCGAAGCGCTGGCCAGCGACACGATCCCCGATCGGCTGGCCGTGATCGGCTCGTCGGTGGTGGCCGTCGAACTCGCGCAGGCCTTTGCCCGGCTGGGCAGCAAGGTGACCATGCTGGCGCGCAGCACACTGTTCTTTCGCGAAGACCCCGCCATTGGCGAGGCCATCACGGCCGTGTTCCGCGCCGAAGGCATCGAAGTGCTGGACCACACCCAGGCCAGCCAGGTCGCCTATGAGGATGGGGAATTCGTGCTCACCACCGAACGCGGCGAACTGCATGCCGACCGGCTGTTGTTCGCCACCGGCCGCACCCCAAACACCCGCACGCTCAACCTCGACGCGGCCGGTGTGGTGGTCAATGCGCAAGGCGCCATCACCATCGACCACGCGATGCGCACTACCGTGCCGCACATCTATGCCGCCGGCGACTGCACTGACCAGCCGCAGTTCGTCTACGTCGCGGCGGCGGCCGGCACCCGCGCTGCAATCAACATGACGGGTGGCAACGCGACGCTGGATCTGACGGCGATGCCGGCGGTGGTGTTCACCGACCCGCAGATCGCCACCGTGGGCTACAGCGAAGCCGAAGCGCACCACGACGGTATCGAGACCGACAGCCGCACGCTGACGCTCGACAACGTGCCCCGGGCGCTGGTCAACTTCGACACGCGCGGTTTCATCAAGCTGGTTTCGGAGGCCGGTTCGGGACGACTGATCGGCGTGCAAGCGGTAGCCCCGGAAGCAGGCGAGCTGATCCAAACCGCAGTACTGGCGATTCGCAACCGCATGACGGTGCGAGAGTTGGCCGACCAGTTATTCCCCTACCTGACGATGGTCGAGGGGCTGAAACTCGCGGCACAAACCTTCACCAAGGACGTAAAGCAACTGTCCTGTTGCGCGGGGTAGTGGCTGGGCCTCTTACCTATGCTTCATCGGCTGAATCACAAATTCAGGCTGAAGCGCCGCCTCTTGCACAATGGGCTGAGGACTATTCGAAATACCCCTCTTCGAGTAGCCGCGCCAGCGTCGGGAGATAGGGGCCGTACTCGACCACGCGCGTGATCTTCTTCTTGCGCGTTGCCGCCGTGGTCATCCGCTGGAACACGAAGTCCGTGGTCATTGGGTCGTCGTCATCGACCAACACGGTTTCGATAACCGAGCCATCCTTGCGCGCCTTCTTGTCGTAGAGCATGCGCGCCCGAAGCACCTCGAAGCTGTAACCCCTGCCCATGCGGTTCATGTCTTTGGCCACTCGGTTGACTGACTCAGTATAGGCATTGGTAATCGGCTGCTCGAAGTAGGCGAAGATTTCGTCGTGCCAGTTGTGCACGGCGGTGGTCAGGTCCTTGAACGTGGCCGCCAATTCGGTCGGAATATTGGCCTGCCACTTCGCGCAGGCGGCTTCTGCTGCTGGGCGGGTCTTCTGATCCCAGATCGACAGAAATCCTTCCTTGAGCGCGTGGGCTTCGCTTAGGAGCGGGAACTGTTGGAACCATTCCCGCATCCGGTCCATATCTCTCCCTGTCAGGTCGTGCTGCCGCTTGAGCAGCAGGAACCGCTCGTCCTTGAGTTTGAGGCGCTGCCGGGTGGCCAAATCCTTGCGAATGCGCTTGCGCAGCTTCTCCAGCGCGTCGTTCGCCATGCGCTGGATATGGAATCGATCGACCACGATCCGGGCCTGTGGCAGCGTGGCGCGCACCACCTGCCGATAAACGTGGTACATGTCCATCGCCACCCACTCGACCGAGTCCTTGTCCCGCAGGTCGCGGAAATAGGGCATCAACTCGGCTTTGGCCCGGCTGGGGCGGATATCGAACACGGTCTTGCGCTCGACGTTGGTGATCATGGCCCGGTACTGGCCGATGATCTTGAGCTCGTCGATACCCAGCACCCGCGGCGTCCGGAACTGGGTCTTGGCCTCGACCTCCTCGATGAAATCGTCGAAGACGTGGCGGACCGTCTTTTCGTCCACGGCTACTTCCCGGGCAAGGGCCGCAAAGGTCTTGGAGAAGGACTGGTCGCGGATATAACGCACCAGACGCGCCGTGGCTTGGCGTTTTCCATCAAGGTCCGCCACAGGCTCAAACAAGGTCTTGGTGCAGCTTGTACAGCGATAGCGACGGCGCTGGATGAAGATCACGACGGGTTTGCCGTGCGTCGGTGTGTCCTGAAACGACTGTTCCTGTGAGCCGTGACCATGCAGGCGTCCGGTCTTGCACAGCGGGCAGGTCACCCACTGATTGACGCCTTCGGCCTTGACGACGTAACTGTCCTCGCTGGTCAGGATTTCAAGCGTCTTCAGGCTTCGCAGCTGGAGAAAGTCCGTCACTCAGCACCTTGGGCGAACCCACACTGAAATCCGACTTTTACTCTAGCACATCCGCTCAGCCGTCCAACACCAAAATCCATTCTTTGAAAGTGATAGCTACAAAGACCCAAGGAGCCAGAACCCACACCAGATTCCGGATACCCATAAAAAAGGGGTGCTTCGAGCGCCCCTTTTTCCTTGACCACGGTCATTCTGCGGCGCTACCTATTGTCGAACGCCGAGCCCAAGCTGTCGTCGGACGGCGAGAGGCTCTTGTTGTGCGGCCACGATTGGTCTGCGGGGAGGCGAACGTCTCCATAGCCGTCTGGCGGGTTTGGAGTGCTCGCCGCTCCGAACCCAGAACCGTCGCCAGCCGCGGAAGCCTGAAACGGCCTGATGCGCCCCTTGTTCCGTTTTGCGGAGCGCCAGCGCGCGTACGAGACGAGCGCAATAATGAACGTGAGGAAGAGTACGATCTTCATAAGAACCCCCTGACCGCCTTTACCCTAGCACGCGCCTCAGCCGACCCCAAAATCCTCTGGATTTTGAGGTGGCGCAGACGGTAGGATCGTAGCTAATTCAGTGTCAGCCCATAGCCGACACTTCGGTGACGAGGCCCACCCAATGGCCGAACCTATCCTCCAGATAGGCCCCTCTGATCCAGTACGGATCGTTTCAATCCCTTCTTTGCCAGTCACTGGCTAAACCTATTGTCCCAACGGGACCCATCCTCCCGTTGTGCGCGGGTTGGATTCTTTCGTCTTGCACTCGTCCGCACAGCGAGAAGGAAATCACCATGTCTTTGGAACTTATCGTTCTGCTCATCGGCTGCGCCCTGATCATGATTAGCAACAAGCAGAACAGGGCCCCGAAGAGCCAACCCAATGATCGCCAGCGCCTGCTGGACGAGTCGCTGTCCAAGCCGCTTCCCCAGACCCCTGTCGTAGTGAAGGAGTCGAAGGATGGTCGCGTGAAGGGTGAGCCTCAGCTCGCTGATCTCAGCAGCCTCGCGGCCGCTGCGATCGAACCCCCGATCATGACCAGCAAGCAGCTCTTCGAGCGTCTGTCCGCTGCCGGCGGCCCGAACGTGGTCGTCTCGGAAGAGCGCGTGATGGAGATTCGCCGCGCGCGCAATCTCTTGAAGCCTCGCGAGGACTTGGTCGAACCCGCGGTAGAGGTGCCGTACGAGATCGTGGATTTGGGCCTCCCGCCCGACTTGATCAATGACGAGCACGTCGATGTCTGGGCTGACGAGCATTTTGCTGAAGTCGCCTGAGAAGACCCACAAGGAGCCCCACTCAGGGCTCCTTCTTTTTTCCTGTCCAACAGAGCGCCATGGCGTTCCAATTGGGGTCGACAAACCAACCCCTACGGACGACCTCCTCTCCCGCTTCAATCTCAACGGCCCCTTTCTAGGGGCCTTTTTTTTCGGCATCGCGCGCGGCGACGCCGACACGAAACTGGCCCCGGTAATGGCACTGTTTCGGAGATAGGACGCTTCGACTGGCCTCTACTGTGTGAGCTCCCGTCATCGGAGCGACCCCACACATGCAGCGCGTCCAGATCCCGCGCCACGTCGATGCACCCCAGCGGTTCCTGCTATGGACCGTCGACCAGGCCATCCCGTTCCTGATCATTGTCGGCCTTGGCATCTTCCTCAAGATGCTCTTCGTTTCGATTTGCGTAGGCATCGCCGTCAGCTGGTACTTCAATCGGTATCGCGAATCTCGCGCAGACGCCTTTCTCAAGCACATGTTTTGGTGGTATGGCATGTCGAGCGTCAAGTCGAGTGTGCGGTCGGTCGTCAATCCCTTCATGCGGAGGATCTTCCCGGCATGAATTTGACGAACTACCTCTCGACATGGAAGGGGACCCTTGCTGAGAATCGGCTTGGGCGGCACGTGATGTTGGTCCAAGCCGCTGTGATTCTCGTTCTTGGCTTCGCGCTGGCCACACGCCATCCGGTCGTCGTGATGGTTCCCCCCGGGCTCACCGACAAGGGAGCCATGATGGTGGACGACGCCAACGACGCGGTGCGCACCGCGTGGGGCGGCTTCTTTGCCGACACGCTGGCAAACGTCACGCCGCGCACGGCGGACTTCCTCGACAAGAAGCTCGGCCCATTCCTCGCGCCGGACATCAGCAGCAAGGTTCGGGATCTGATTGCCGCGCAGGCTAAGCAGATCAAGGATGAGCAGGTCTCCATCCAGTTTAGCGCGACCGACGTGTGGGCCGTACCCGACACCGACACTGTGGTAGTGACCGGCGAGTACACGATCCATGGCATTCGCGAAGCAGAGAAGCGGACAACACGCACCTTCGAGTTCGGAATCAAGATCGTCAACTACCGCGTTGTGCTGACGGGTATCGATGTCTACGAAGGGCCGTGGCGCCCGTCCACCGAACGCGAAAAGAAAGCGGCGGCAGCGGCGCGCAAGGCCGCCGAAGCCCAGCAGCCAGGAACCTAAGGAGAAGCAAGGATGCGAACGATGCGCGCGCGAGTGCTCGCGATTGCCATGATGGCGTATGGGTTGTCAGCCTATGCCGAAACGACGCCTGGCCTTCCGGTTCAGCAGGCCCATCCGCCGCAGGCGCAGGGCAATGGTCCGCAGGCGCCGATGGCCGGTGGTGTCGAAGGCACTGACGGGCTTACCCCGGAGGAACGGCGCGTTGCAGCTGGACTGTTGGCGCCGGCCCCGCGAAATGCAGAGGTCGCGAAGGCACCGGTAAAGGCGCCGCCGCCCGAGATGAAGGTGAAGGCGGGCGTGACCACGATTTTCGCCATTGGTCGATCGCAGACCAACCGCATTGTCGTTCCCTTCAAGAAGCCGAAGGTGATGACAGCTGCGACCGAGGACCAAGCCAAGATTGATGTTGATCCGGACTTCCCGCTTGTCTACGTGACGACGGCTCGGAGTGAGCCAATCAGCATGTTCATCTACGACGAGAACGATAAGACCAACGCAATCTCCGTATCCCTCGTCCCCGCAGACATTCCGGCGGTGAGCGTGACCATGCGCCTCGAGAACTACGTGCCGCGTGAGCCAGTCGAGCAGGCGCCCCGTCACGAAGGCGACGCAAAGTCGGCGCGAGGTTGGGAAACGGACCAGCCGTTCACGGACACGATCAAGGAGCTTTTTCGAAATGCCGCGTTGGGCAAGGTTCCTTCCGGTTACTCGCTGGGACCCATGGATGCGCGCTCAGCAGCGGCCGCGCGATGTGAAATGCCTGGACTGCGCATCGAGCAGAAGCAGCTCCTGACTGGGTTCAACATGCAGCTCGTGGTGGCGCGGGTGACCAACATGCAGCCGGTTCCCGTCGATGTGGTTGAGACGGGTTGCCGAGGCAGTGATGTTCTTGCCGCAGCCGCGTGGCCTAGCGTGCATCTTCAGCCAGGTCAGGCGACCGAGCTTTATGTCGCCATCCGTGCGCCGGGCGAGGAAGCTAACGACGAAGTACGCCCGTCCCTGGTGAGCGAGGGACACTGATATGGCTATGCCAAAGGCAATCACCGAACGCTGGGAAAAGCTGAACCCGAAGCAGAAGCAGTATCTGACATGGGGCGCGATGCTCAGTGTCCTTTTCGTTCTCGGCTACTACATTTTCGTTACCCCGCCGAAGCAAGCCACTCACAAGGGGCCGCAGCAGATCAAGATGGCGAATGAGCTTATGCCTTCGAACGCAGCCCGCGATCTCGGCATGAGCAGCCTGGCCACGAGCGTGAAGGACGCGCAGCGTGACCAAAAGCAACTTGGTCAGACCGTGAACCAGTTAAGGCTGCAGAACGACGCTCGCAACCGCCAGGGCAATGACGGACAAGAGCGCAGTGCAGCCCAGAAGACGCAGTCCGAGCTGGGCGATCTACGCAAGCAGGTGGAAGAGCTCCAGAAGAAGCTCGAAGAGGGCGGTTCTCAGACTGCACAGGGCGGTCAGCAGGCGCCCAACGGTCAGCGTGCCGGCCAGGCCGGTGCGGCGATGGCTCCGATGGCAGGCACCGCCGCGGCATCTGGTGTCGCCGGTTCGGGCGTTGTCACCCTACGTGAGATCGGACGTGGTGGCCCGTCGACCGCGCACGCAACCGCAGCCAACGCTGCGCCGGCGGCGGCCGGCGTACCCAATAAGCCCGGAACGGCTATACCGGCCACGACCACGAAAACTGATGAGAAGGTGCCTACGCAGTACTTGCCTTCGGGATCGATGCTTCAGGGCGTGAACATCACCGGCATGGACGCCCCGACGGGCAAGGGGGCTATGAAAGACCCGGTGCCGATGCTGATCCGAGTGAAGAAAGAAGCGATTCTCCCCAACCGCTATCACGCGGACGTCCGGGAGTGCTTCATCGTCGCCTCCGGTCATGGTGATCTCGCATCCGAGCGTGCGTACATCCGATCCGTCAGCATTTCGTGCATCCGCAAGGACAAGCGCGTGATCGATATCGCGGCCGAGGCCGTGGTGATTGGCCCAGACGGCAAGGTCGGTATGCGCGGCCGACTCGTGACCAAGCAGGGCCAGATGATCGCGAAGGCGGGCGTCGCCGGCATCGCACAGGGCTTTGCACAAGCCTTCAGCGGCAGCAACTACCGCATGAACTTCGCCTCCGACAACACCGATTACGGCACGGCATTCGAGCAGGGCGCAGGGCAGGGCGTTGGGTCCGCGTTCGATCGTATTGCCAAGTACTACCTCGACCTCGCCGACCAGATGTTTCCTGTCGTCGAGATCGATGCGGGCCAGCGCGTGACTTTCATGCTGGTGAAGGGTGTCTCCATGGGCGTCCTCAAGTGATCTGACGAAACAGGGCCCGACAACCCGTTCGTTTCCAGCCCCGAATACGCGCCCTCTCGTCGAGCATGACGAGGTCAAGGAGAGACTCATGTATCAACTTCGAATTATTTCCGCTGGTCTGCTCGCGTTGGCGCTTAGCGCCTGCGCGACTGGCAGCTCAAAGTTCGCTTGCCCGCGCCCACAGGGCGTGACGTGTATGTCTGCCCCTGACGTCTACACCGCGACCAACAACGCAGATGAGGTCGTCGGTGTGGATCCGTCGGAGGCCGCCAAGCTCGCAAAGCAGGGCAAGAGCGCGGGAAAAGTTGCGTCGCCGGCTCCGGCTCCGGCGGTCGCTAGTGTCACGCCGGCTGGACCTGTCGCGCAGTCGGTCAGCGCGCCGGCGGAGCTGCACCTCGACGGATCAACGCTCGCGTTGTCGCCGCCCGGCTCGCGTGTCGTGAGCGACGCGAGCCAGTACAACACTGCGGCAGCCATCTCCAGTCGACAGACAGCAAGCAAGCAGCGCGGTGTCCCCGCGCTCGGAGCGGACAGCTCGCCGGACGCATTCAGGCAGCCGGCAAAGATCATGCGCATCTACGTTCGCCCGTGGGAAGACGACGCGGGTGACTTGCACATGAGTGGATTTATTTTCACGGAGATTGAACCGCGCAAGTGGTCGGTCGCTCAGAAGTCGAGCGACGACGACGGGCTGTTCCGTCTCCTTGATGCACCCGGGAAGGAAGCGGCGCAGGAAGCACCGGCAGGCGTTGGAAAAGCCACTCCGACGACTCCCCGCACGGGAAACGGAGGTGGCGCCAACCCGTAAGGAAATCCCATGAAGTATCTGAAGAACCTGGCCGCGCGCATGCAGAAGAACAAGAAGCTGCAGCGCGCGAATGAACTGGTCCAGCGTTACGGCCTCCTGGTCGCTCTCCTCACCCTTGTGTCCGGCATGGCAATCGCCGGGAATCAGGGTGCCGAGTTCGACACGATCTACCAGATGGTCCGGGGCTGGCTGGAGGGCACGCTCGGCAAGGTGCTCGCGATGGGTGCATTCGGTATCGGCATGGCCGTCGGCATCGTGAAGCAGTCCCTGATGGCACTCGCCATCGGTATCGGCTTCGCCGTCGTCCTCGCTTATGCGCCGGCAATCATCGACGCGATCTTCACCTTCTCGCTGTAACGGGCTCGCATTTCACGCCCGGGTTTATCTGGGGCCGGCAATCACGTCGGCCCCCTTTCTCTCTACCGCCAAAATCGATTCGTTCAAATAGGAGACGGCTTGTGCCAACCGCTGCCGAACGCCAGGAGGCGCTGATTCGCAACTTCGGTGTTGTTCACGCGTATGACTCGGATGACGGGATCTTCGTGGTGTCGCCCGATCGAATCGGCTTCGGCGCGATCATGCCACCGCTCAACGGCATCGATACCGCCACACTTGAGGCGTTGAACGTCCTGCTGAACGTGCCGTACCCGACCAACTCGACCCTACAGGTCCTGCATTACGCGTCGCCGGACATTGAGCCTGTGGTTTGGGACTTCAAAGAGCTGCGCCGGAATGAGAGGGACCCGGCCCTCAATAAGATTTCCGAAGAGCGCGTCAACTTCCTGCGTGGCCTGACGCTCAACGCCGCGAGCGAAGTAGCCGGAGCGCGTCTCCGTCAGCTCCAGGTCGTGATCACGGTTACCGTGCCCCACGGTACACACGAGCCGACGTTGCAGGAGAAATCCGCAATCAAAGAGCTGATGCAGAACTTTGACGCGGCGCTGAAAGCGATCCGCCTGCCATTTGAGAGGCTGACCGCCTCGCGCTACGTGCGCTTCATGGAGACGCTCCTCAACCACAGTCCGAACGCCATCTGGCGCCGAACCGCGGTGGCCGAATGCGAGCCGGACGAACTCCTGTGTAACCAGATCTTGGATCCCGACACCGTCATTGACTTCGAGAGGGACGCGATCCGCCTCGGTGACTACGCGCACGTGCGCTGCCTGAGCGTCAAGCGCTACCCCGACTCGCTCTTCCCCGGCATGGCCCAGTACTACATGGGCGACATCATGAAGGGAACGAAGGCCATGCGAGACCCGGTCCTCTATGTGGTGAATGTTATTTACCCGGACCACGAAAACCGCCGTGGGCTCCTGCAGCGCGACTTCCAGTGGGCGAAGAAGAACGCAGAGGGCCCGCTCGCACGCCTGGTTCCGGAGTACGGCCGACGCGCCGAGAGCCTTCGCCAGATGGTCGAGGCCATGGACAACGGCGATCGGATCATCTATTCGTACTTCGGCGCGGCAGTCTTCTCTCGCACGAACGAGCAGTCGATTCAGGCCGCCGGCGACGTTCAGGCGATGATGCGCACGCTCGGATTCCAGGCGGTGCCGGACAAGTACGCCCTCCAGCCTCTCTTTTCTCAGCTCATGCCCTTTGGGGCCGAGCCAGCCATGCGAGAGTTCACGGGTCGCTACCGGACCTATGGAACGCGCCATGTCGTTCCGATGCTGCCAATCATCGGTAGCTGGCGTGGGTCTCGCCGTCCGCTGTTGACGTTCATCAGCCGCGATGGCCAGCTCATGCCCTGGTCGCCGTACGACACAGACAGTAACAACAACTTCGTCATCGCCGCGAAGTCGGGCTCGGGCAAGAGCTTCCTCGCGAACGCGATCGTGACCAACTTCCTCAGCATCGGCGGTCGCGCCTGGCTGATCGATAAGGGCTTCAGCTACAAGAAGCTGTGTAAGGACCGCGGCGGTCAGTACATCGAATTCGAAGCGGACTCTGACATCTGCATCAACCCGTTCTCGATCGTTAAGGACTTTGGCGACGAGGTCGAGATCCTGGTCGGCATCCTTCAGATTATGGCCGCGCCGAAGGAAGGCTTCGATGAATTCCAGGCACCGGGCGTCCAGCGCGTTCTTACGCAGCAGTGGGAGAAGCATGGGCACAAGCTAATCATCGACGACATCGAAGAGGCTCTGCTCGCAGAGGACGACCGTCGCCTGCAGGACGTGGGAAAGCAGCTCTTCCCGTTCACATCGAGGGGCCAGTACGGCAAGTTCTTCAACGGTCCCAGCAACGTCAATCTGGACAACCGCCTGGTTGTGCTCGAACTCCAGCAGCTGACAGGTCGTCAGCACCTGCAGCGCGTGGTGCTGCTGCAGCTGATGTATCAGATCCAGCAGTCGATGGACAAGCTCCCAGTGGAGATGCCGAAGTGCCTGCTGGTGGACGAGGCGTTCAATCTGATCGCCACCGGCGAGACCAAGGAGTTCATCATTAGCTGGTATCGCCAGCTGCGCAAGTTCGGTGCGGCGGCCGGCATCTGTACCCAGTCGGTGAACGACTTCTATCAGAACGAGGGTGCGGCGGCGATCATCGAAAACTCCGCTCATAAGCTTCTCCTTGCGCAGGAGCGCGACTCGATCTCGATGGCCAAGAGCAAGGGCCGCCTGACCCTTTCGGAGGGCGAGTTCGCGCTGCTCGAGACGGTGCATTCGGTGCAGGGCGAGTTTTCCGAGATCTTGATCGTTGGTCCGTACGGCACTGGAGTTGGACGCCTGGTTGAGTCGCCGTACAACAAGCTCTTGTATTCGTCGCACGCGGCTGACAAGGGCGCTATCGAGAACTACGTCAAGGCCGGTCTGGAGCAAGACGCGGCAATTCACGCGGTCCTTCGTGATCGCGGCATTTCGTACGGGGCGAGGACCGCAGCATGAGTGAGGGCACGCACAAGATCAGTGGCGCGCCGCCGTCTTCCGGCACAGGACGCTCCGTGTTTTGGTTTGTGGTTCTGGTATGGCCCGTCGTAGTAGCTCTTGTCGCGCTTCGCTGGAGCGGCGCGCTTCATCTGTCCGACGAGCTGGCCCAGCGTCCACGCGTTGTTGTGATGGACGTACAGGGCACGATCCAAGCAGAGGTTACCCGGCTTGGTGGTGATGACGCCGCACTAAAGGTAGCTATCGGTCACGTGCAGGATGTCGCGCGCGACTTGCGGAGCCAGGGTTACGTCGTTCTTGACCAGTCCTATGTGTACGCCTACCCGCAAAGCATTGAAGTGCGCACCGAAGAAGAGGGTGCGCCCGCGAGTCCAGCGGGCACCGGGGGACAAAAGTGAGCCTGGCGGTCCTCCGTTCCGCGCCGGCGCCCAAGGAGCGCTGGAGTAAGACCAAGACCCTGAACCTGGTGTGCGGGATCACGATTGCATGGCTGATCGCTCTTAAGGCGCTGGGTTCGTTCGTCCACCTCGGGGTGGATCCCCAGCCGACGCCGTGTCTGCCTTGGCGCTACTTCATTGTCGGCCAGCAAGTCCCGGACGTGGTCGAGCGGGGACGGATCTACATGTACCGCGCGTACCGCATTCCGATGATGCCGAACGGCATCCACGTCGCGAAGTACGCGGGCGCGGTGGCTGGCGATCACGTTGTCGTGAACGAACAGGGCATTTTCATCAACGGCCGCCGCTGGGGGCCGCTCAACAAGGAAGTGATGATGAAGGGAAGGATGACCATGGACGATGTCCGTGCTGACTACGTTGTGCCCGCAGGCAAGGTCCTGATGCTTGGCACCATGCCTAACACGTGGGATGGGCGCTACTGGGGTCTGGTGAAGATCGGCCAGATCGACGGGAAGGCGGTGCCCCTGTGGTAACTAAAGCCAATTCGTTCCTCGTCGCCGGACTCGTTGCTGTGATCGGTACCGCCTATGCACAGCAGATCGCTGCACCAGCGAAGCCGTCGTCGTCCGCCGTGGCCGACAAGATCATGGTCGAGCGCGCACAAGCGGCGCTGGAGAACCCCGAGGCCGTCGCCGGCAGTGGCTGGCAGGAGAGCGCTGACGCCACCATTGCGACTGAGAAAGCGGCACGTGGTGATCAGCTGAGGGCCATCGTTGACCAGCACCCCACTGCGTTGCAGCAGGAACTGGATAAAGCCGCGAAGACGCTGAACTTGCCGTCTCCGGTTGCACAGAAGCCCGGGATTGCAAAGCAGGCGCCCAACGTGAAGTACCGCGTCTACCTCTCGCAGTCGATGGGAGAAGCCGCGGTGCGGGAAGCCATGACGGATGCGGTAGGTCGCGAGGACACAATGCTGATCTTCCGTGGGCCGAACAAAGGTCAGACGGTCAATCAGCTCCAGGTTTGGCTCGGCAATATGGTGAAGGAGCGTGTGCAGAAGGCCGAGCCGCTCCCCAACATCTTCGTGGACCCGACGGCTTTCAGTGAACACGACATTACGGTGGTACCCACCGTGGAGCGCGTGGACGCCGCTGGGAAGACCATTGCGTCTGTTCGCGGCCTATTCGATACCGCGTGGCTGGGGTCCGAAGTGGCGAACGGCGCCAAAGGTGACCTGGGGTCTCGCGGCCAAACTTATCCCGTGTCCGAGATCGACCTGTTGGCCGCCATGCAGGAGAAGGTCAAGAATTTCGACTGGGATGCATGGAAGCAGAAGGCTGCGGCCGATTACTGGAAGAAGGCGCCCTTCACTGAGTTGCCGCGCGTGAGCCAGGCCCGGGTGCGCGAAATCGACCCAACGGTTGTGGTGCCGAAGGACATCATTGCTCCGAACGGTACGGTTGTGGCCAGGGCAGGGGACACCTTCAATCCCCTCGAGTCAATGGGCTTCCACCAGAAGCTGTTGATCTTCGACGCAACGGACAAGGCCCAGCTGGAGTACGCGCGAAAGTTCCTCAAAGCCGCGGCGGGAACGCGCGTGACCTTGATCACCACGACTATGAACCGTGACGAAGGCTTTGACGGCTACGTGGGGATGGAGAACGAGCTGGAGCATCCGGTCTACATGTTGAATGCCCAGGTCCGCGACACGTTCCACGTGGAGATGGTGCCAACGACAGTTGAAGCCACGAAGAAAGTCTTTGTTGTGACTGAGGTGCCGGTGCACCAGGGAGTGAAGTGACATGAGCCGCCTGGTACTGACGCTGCGCCGTGGACAGGGTGTCACGGTGGACATTCCACACGGCGAGGGTGAGCCCGAAAGCATGCACCTTCAAATCGAGCACGTGGAGAAGGGAGAGGTACGCGTGGCGTTTGAGGCGCCAACCCACATCTCCATCATCCGCGACCAACTCCTGAAAGCGGGATTCAAGCGCGCGGCCGGGGGTGGCCATGATTAAGGCGCGCTTGCGCGCCTTTGGCGCCAAACTCATCCTCGGCTTCACCCTTGCGTTCGGCTTCAATGCGTTGGCCCTTGCCGACGTAGCCTCTGACGTGGGTGTGTCCGGCGCAACCTGTCCGGACGCGAAGTTCTTCAGCGGAGCGATGATCACCAATCTATGCTGGAAGTGCTTCTTTCCCATTCGGATCATGGGCATTCCTATTGGCGGCGGCCCGGTGCCGGACGATGCGGCTTCTCCGTTCTGCATTTGCCCAGGCCGAACCTTCGGCATTCCATCGCCGGGCATCACGCTCGGCCTTTGGGAGCCCCGTAACATGTTCGAGATGGTGCGGCAGCCATGGTGCAGTCCTGTCTTTGGTAAGCCGCTGATTAGCTCGAAGACGAAGCTGGGTGTCTCGGGTCTCGCGCGCTGGGGCGGTTACAAGCCAGAGAGCATGGAAAACCCGCAGTCCATGGGTGCCTACTACAACTGGCACTGGTGGGCGTACCCCGTGAACGTGCTGTTGGATTCCTTGATCGGGTCCGTTTGTTCGACCAAGGGCGGATATGACATGGATCTCCTGTACTTCTCCGAGATTGATCCGACCTGGAACAACGATGAGCTAGCGTTCTACACGCAGCCGGAGGCGAAGCTATTCTCAAACCCGCTGGTCATTGCCAGCTGCGCTGCGGACGCGGTGGCGGCGACGGTCGATAAGCCCATCCAGTTGATGTACTGGTGTGCTGGCACGTGGGGTCATGCATACCCATTCACTGGCAACGTGAACAACGCAGACAGTCCGCCGCGAAACACGTCGCTCCTCACGTTCCGTGCACTTGCCGCGCTACATCGAAGGACACTAGCCAAGAAAACGTACGGTGACGACTCGGTGTGTCGAAGCTCGATTTCTCCGATGATCCCGAAGCAGCAGTACCGTCTGCAGACTTTCTATCCGCTACCTGAGAAGAGCGGCAACCATTGGCTCGGCGCGAGCCCCTTCGAGTGGGGTGAGTGGCGCAATATCCCAATGAAAGGCGAAGACTACATCATCTTGCAGTGGAACTGGGTCGACTGCTGTGTTACGTTTTATTAACAATTGAAATAGACGGCTAGACGTCCAAACGCCAGCGCTGCCTAGCGCTGGCGTTTCTCTATCCGTGTGCTGCGCTACGCGCGGCAGATCTCCCTGCCGTCTGTGCCAGGCGCGTGTTTTACCGAGTGCCGCACGCGGGCCGCGTCGTACGACGGCCCGCCCTCGCTCCTCTTGTTGTCGCGTGGGAAACGCGACGGTTAAAAGGCAGTGTTTCGGCTCCTGGCCAAGTGTGGCGGTGGCTAGAGTCTTCGGTGGTCAAGTTGTAGCTCCGGCCCGCCAGGGCGGGGCGCCGAAGTGACCGCTTTGGTTCAGGGGCAGCGGCCAGTTTCGCAAGGGCCTTGTCTTCCGCGTGCGTTACCGGTTCAAGCTTTGAGGAAAGGAATCTCGATGTTCCGTAAAGGACGCAGTAACGCCATTGCCCTCGCGATTGCCCTTGGGGTCACGTGCTTCGGGATCTCAGCTCAGACTGTGCCGGCGGATACCGGCCAGGCCGTCTCCACGCAGCAAACTGCGCTTTCAAGCACGCAGACAGCGAGTACGACCAACACAGCCACATCTGACGGTGACGCGTTGCTCGCGAATAAGCCGAACGTGGGGTACGCCGACGGGGGCGAGGCGGGAACCGGGACCGTCAGCCTCAACGGCGAGACAGTCGACATGAACCGTTTGGCGCCGAGCACGACGGATAAGTCGTATCTAGACAAGCTGAAGAACGCGAATAACGGCAAAGACTTGAACGGACTTAAGGCCGTCTACGACTCGGAGTCTGCGAAGGTCGATACAGACACCGGCGCAATGGGGCAGGCCAGTAACGTAGTTTCGAAGTCCGCGTCGAACAAAACGTTCAGTCAGAGCGATCTTGAGAACGACCCCGCGCTTAGTGGATCCGCCACTGCCTTCGACAGCGCAACGAACGGCAACGCGCTTAGCAATGTGTTCGGTGACTGCAAAGACACCACCGTCGTCACTCCGACGACGGAGGAGGGGTACATCATCGACTACAAGACCTGCGACAAGGTCCTGACTCCGACCCAACAAGGCGTGGTGTGTACTCGTACGCGTCATGGCACCGTGACCATTCCCCGTGTGCCGGGACAGAAGGATGCGCAGCTGCTTGTGGAGCAGGGCGCGACCATGCAGGTTTGCCAACGAAAGACGACCGCTTACAAGTATCGGGAAACCCTGCACCAGACCCGCGACGGCGACCTGACCATCACCACCGAGACGGGTGGACTATCTTGCAAGCGCGTTATGTCTGCCTCGAGCTCGAGCCAGACAACGCAGGGGTCGGCCCAGGGCGACCTGCCGATAAGCACTGAAATGGGTAGCGTGTCGTGCAGGCGCACCGTCTATGTGACGGGTGGGTCTTCGAGCACCCCGACGAGCCAGGTGATCAAATCCACTGGCGGCTCAAAAACTGCAACGGATTACGAGTGCTATTCGGCAACGATCAGTGTCCCCGCCGGGGCCTCCGTGAGTGGGCTTACGGTCGGTGGCAACGGTTCCTTCACGACTGTCTCGGGAAGTTACGTCGGCGGCAGCACGATTGAATACTGCTACTCACAGCGTAAGTTTACCGGCACGTCCCAGATCATCGCCTACTGGAACAACGTCGTTAACACCCAGGCAGCGGGTCTCCAGGAAGATGGTTGGTGCGGCGACCCTGGCTCAGCGCAGTGCCCGACGCGTTGGAGCTGTGATGCCACTGCCCCGTACAACGTCAACGGCCAGACTGTGCAGCCCAATATCGCGCAGCAGAAGGCGTACCTGTTCCCCGGTGCCCCGGACACGTGCGTCGTGGCGTCGCTGAATCGGTCGTGCGGTGGGACCGCCACCAACGGTGCAGCAATCCCCATCGGTGACAAGGTCCCGGCGGGTGCAACGTATGGCAGCATCGCGCCGAAGAAGCAGAGCGCGATCGAGACGATCAGCGAGTTCGTGCTGCCAATTGCCGTTGCCGGCGAGGTCAGCGGCATTCGCGTGACGAACTTCAGCTGGTGGGTCTCTAACCCGCAGAACGGTGTGAGCGTCACCCTGACGCAGACGCCGACGCAGGCGAATGGGTGGGTGGCGGGCTTCTCTGTGAGCCGTTCTGACTTTTCCTACGTACCTCAGCAACCGCACATCGTGATGACTTGGAACGTCGTCACGTCAACGACCGATGTAGGCGTAGGCGATCAGGGCAACTGCAACGACCCGGGTAGCACCGCGTGCCCAACTCAATGGTCATGTACTCAGCAGGCGCCGACGACCCTCAACGGTTTGGCTGTATCCGCAGCGCTGGCGCAATCGAAAGCGCCACTCTTTCCGGGGGCCCCGAACACGTGCGTGGTGGGCGAACTCAACAGGGTGTGCAACGGGTCATCGAGCGCCATCACCAGCATTGGTATCGGCGACCTACTGCCACCAGGTGCAACGGATATCTCCGCCTTCAACTGGTACGTAACGAACCCGGATACGAACCTTTCGGTGGCGCTCACCGCGGCGCCTACGCTCGCGAACGGCTGGACCGCGTCTTTCCAGGTTATACGGAGGTACACGGGCAATAGCTCGCCGACCCCGGCGAAGCCTCATATCCACATGACGTGGGACGTGCTTGGCCCAGAGAAGATTGCGGTCGGTACGCAGGACACGGGTGACTGCAATGCATCTCCGGAGAGCCCCAGTTGCAAGATGGTTTGGCACTGCACTCAGAAGTCGCCTGGCGACGTCGACGGCATCCATCTGGAGTACAGCGACCTCTACAATGGCGGTCGTGGCCAGCTCTACCCGGGTGAGGGTTATGGCTGCTTAGTGGCAACCTATAATCAGGAGTGCTCGGGCACGGGCGGCGTCCAGACTTCCGTGTCGATCGCGGACCAGATCAAAGGCGGCGTGAAGCAGATCTTCGACTACTCGTGGACTGTAAGCGTGCCGATCGCCGGCGTTACGGTGACCCAGATCCAAGCACCCACGTTCGACAACGGGTGGATCGCGATCTTCCAGACGACGCGCCAGACCTGGGCGAGTGAGCCGCCAGGGCAGCCCACGGTCCACCTCCAGTGGAACCAGGATGGTGATCCCCAGTACGGATTCTCCGTCGAGGACTCTGGTGATTGCTCTCTGCATAGTGACCAGTTCTGCAAGGTGAACTGGACCTGTGACCAGCGCGCTCCCGTTGTCGTCAATGGCCTGACAATCCCGGCCGAGATTGTGCAGCAGCAGCCACCGCTGTTTGACGGTGACGGCGGCACCTGCATGGTGGCCACGCTCCACTACGACTGTTCAGGCATCTACAACAGCACGGGTGACGTTTGCTGGGACGACGATGACGGCACTCGCCATTGCATGCCCCAGGAACCATCCGACGGGCAGCCAAACTCCTGCGCCGACCTCGAGAGTGACCCGACATGCACGCTCAAGTCGAAGGACTGCGCCGAGGGCGGCATGGGCGACAACGGGTGGTGCTACATCGAGACCTATCAGTATGCCTGCAAGAAGGGTGTCCCGATCACGGATCACACGGTGACCGAGACGACCCAGTGCAGCGCGAACAACGCGTGCCTCGATGGGTCTTGCACGTCCCAAGACAAGAAGGACGAAGCGTCCTATTCGCGCAACCAGTCTTTGGCCAAGCAGGTTGAAACCCAGCACGTATTGAACGACTGGACCATCGATGGCGCCGCGCCTACTGGTTCCACGTCGCCTTCCCCGAACCCTGCTCCGCAGTCGATGTCCGTCGTGCCAGCTTGGGCAAACCCCACAGGAGGTGGAAATTGAAATCGTTGATTCTTCGGCTTGCCGCGTTGGCGACGGTAACCGCGGCGGTTGGTACCGCGTTCGCTCAGTCTTCCGGCGGGACTACGGTGCAGCCTGGTTGGTCGCCGACCGAGGCCACGCAGTGGGGCATTCCAGCTGATACTCCGCTGCCGGAAGGCATGGGTGGCGTCAAATCCCTCGACGGGTTCGACCTCAATCGCATTAGCTTTTTCGCGGGCAAGCGCCTTGACTGCAAGAACATGCTGGGCGGCCTTCTAAAGTGCTGCAAGAAAACCGTGCCGGACCCCCAGAAGGATTGGTGGGACCAGTATCGGAAGACGCAGAAGCAGTCGACTGCATTTGACGCAAGCAAGCTCATTGACCACGTCCAAGGGGCGTGGAATCAGATGCAGGGGGGTGCAGATCACTGGGATCTCAACTCCACGTTTACCTCTTCCTTTGAAAACCTAACCGGTGGTGGCGCGACGCCGACGGACACGGGCTTTGGGAGTATTGGTCAGGCGAACGACGCGTTCATGGATGGCCAGAATACAAACGTCAAGCCAAAGCTTGGCTGGTACTGTGACGACTCAGATTTCGAGGTCGCGGTCCAGAAGCAGGTGGGGACGTGCCACTACCTTGGCTCCAAGTGCCAGAGCAAGGTCCTCGGCGTATGCCTGGTGAAGAAGGAGCTGTACTGCTGCTTCAACTCACCGATCACTCGCATCATGCGCGAAGACATGATGTCTCGCGGTATTGGTGACATGGGTGACGCCAAGCACCCTAACTGTGCCGGGCTATCGGTTGCACAGCTGTCGGGCGGCGCGCTGGACCAGATTGACACCAACGAGATGATCGGGCGAATGCAAATGGGAGGGTTCCTTCCGGACGACGTGATGGATCCCAACGCTGCGGAGTCGCTCTATACCGGTGCCGGTAGTACGTATGGCGATCCGAGCCGCATCCCCGTGAGTCAGCGCACTGATCAGCACCTTGAGTCGATGGACTATCAGGGCTCAACGGCATCAATCAACGACGACCTTTCCAAGACACTGCCAACTCAGGCCACCGATACGCCGACTGGTCCGGGGCAGATTACGTTCACTACCGGCTATTACAGCTTCGACAGCGGCAAGCCGGCGGTGATTTCGATGAGCCGCAACGGCGGTACCGGCATGGTGTCGGTCGTGTTCAACACGCAATCCGGGACTGCCACCGATGGCCGAGATTTCAGCGGTGTGAGTCAGACCATCTACTGGAGCCAAGGCGATGTGGGTGAGAAGACTGTCTCCGTCCCGACATCGGCCTTCAGCGGAAGCGACAAGCGAACCTTCAAGATCGTGCTCAGCCAGCCCACGGGCGGCGCTACGGTCACGCCCTACACCAATGTGGACGTCGACCTGCGTCCGTCGGAGAACTGATCATGGCTGTACTGACCACCGCCGCTTTGCCGATGTTCGTGGAGAACATCACCGACTGCCTTCCCGTCAGCTCCGGGCGAACGATCCGCCAATGGCTCCTGAGTCACCCGGATCTGCTCCATCAGGGGCTGCTCACAGCTATCCGCCAGGCGTTCAAAGAGAGTGGCCAGGCCAAGGGCGCGCCCACCGACACCGACCGCAGAGCGTTCCTGTTGCGCTGCCTAACGGCGGTGGTGGACCCGTTTGACGTGCCGGCGGCCACCGAGGAAGTGAACGAAGCCTGGTTCCAGCCCGACTACCTCGCGATGCTCGAGGCCTGCGCGCTGTATGGCATCCATCTTATGCGTGACTTGTTCGACCGCTTCAGCGAGACGAGTGGGGCGCAGTCCGATGAGGACGCGGCAATCAACAAGCTCAACGGGAGGCTGCTGACCGACGCCGGCGTATCCGAGCGGATCAAGATGGTGTACCAGCTCACCCACGTCGAGGCGCTGGAGAGGCTTCTCGACGCTGCGTGGAAGGAGCGATCGGGGGCTCGTTACAAGTATCGGTCCACGGTGGTGCTGGAGAACGGCGAAGCGCGCTGGACGGTCGATCGCGACGCCTTCGTCGCGGGCCCGCATGGGCTGACCTGGATTCGCAATGGCGTGATCTGGTTTGGCCAGGGTCACGTGTGCGGTGGGCAGCCGATTATCCAGTACGAGGACAAGGCAGCGCTGCGACTCAACAAGAGCAATATTGAGTCGAGTCGCGACCTCTGGCGCGCCGGGCCGACACTCGCGGTCGACAACGGGGCTACTGCCGCGACGCTATGAGCCTAGAGCTTTGGCAGAGTGACTTCGACGATTTGCGCGCGCGGCGGCCCACTCGCTGGGGCCCGTGGGTATCGCCGCGGGTTGTCGTGGCACCGTGGATCGTTTCGGCGCTCTTTGGCGATGTCACCGTCGCGTTTGGCCGACTGATGGTCAGGAGGGCGCTCCTGGGTGCTCCCTCGTACGCACGAAGGTCTCTGCTGGCGATCGCGTGGGGCAGGGTGGTGCGTGGTCACCTTGTCGCATCCGCCGGAGCGTTACTCTGCCTGGGCGCGTTCCTGATGCTCGGCACGATCCGCGGCGCTGAGCTTCTGGCCTGCAGCGCCGGCGTCGGTCTGGCTGTGTGGGTGGCGTGGCTTGGGCGGGCTCGACGCGCGTTCGAAGCGGATGACGAGGCGTCTCGCTTGGTCGGCAGGGGAGGGGTTGTTGCTGGATTGCTATGGCGTGGGGCCAAGAAGCGCGCTGCGGCGACCCAGGCGTCTCGCCCCGAATCGAAGGACTCGCGGGCCCCCTGAAGCCGAAGTTGTGGATGAGCTTGGTGGCGCGCATCGAGCCTATGGCCGCAATCGGGCGCGCCGTCGCGGCGTCTCAGGCGTCCGGCGGGGCCAGACGGGCTTTCAAGCAGAACTCGCGTGCGTACTTAAGGTTGTCGCGGGCCATCCCGTCATCCCCGAAGCACTCCTGGTCGACAATGTGCCCCGAGATTGGATCAAGTGACGTCACCTTAGCGACGTTCAGGACGTTCCAACCGATGACGCGGTCGTAGTTGATCGCCTCGACATCTGCGCGCGCGTACGTAAGTTGAAGAATCGGCTTTTCAAACTCGCGACCGTACTTGTCGACGAGCTGCTCAACCATCTGCACCGCGATCGTGTCGTACGGGACGTCGGCGAGATCCTTGCGTGCGTGCTCGAGCACGTCCTTAGCCTGGTTGCCGCCGGAGAAGATCGAGTCCTGCCGAATGGCGATGGTCACCTGTTTCGTGGCCGAGTCCAGTGGGCGCACTGAGATCACCTTGTGCAGTTTCTCAAGCTTTGCGTAGGGCGAGGGAGCAACCTTGGGCATCGGCGCATCCTCGCTGCCACGGTGGTTGTCGTCCTTGCCAACAAACGCGCCAAGAACCACGAGTCCAATGGCGAGACCCGCCAGGCCCTGCCCGAATTTCTTGCTTATCCCTGCCATCAACTTCTCCTTGGTGTGGTGGATCGCCGCTGAGGTGAGCCGCTGGTCCAAACGCTCGGCATTTAGCCTGCGCTGCGCGGCGACGTCAAACCGATGTCATCCACGGACAGTTTGATGGTCATGGGTTGGAAGCAGACCTGTGGCTCTTCCTGGTGGCAGCCCTGCACGGTCACCGAGATGTCGCCGGCGGCACCTTCTGTCAGAGGGATGGCCATCGTGAAGGTATCCAGGTACTCCTCCGATTGATTGCCGAGGCCATCGTCGACAAGCTGGCCAGCTGGGAGTTGGGCAGCACCGCGCACACGACCGGTGCCTCCATCACGCACGTGGATGCGCTCGCGGTACACGGCGTAGCCCGGCTCAACGTCCCATGTCACGTAGAGGGTCTGCCCGACCCGGGCGGAGTGGGCCACTCTAAATGCCTCGGGGGCATCGAGAAGGTCGCCGGCGTGCGACGTAAGGGGGGCGAGAGCCGCTGCCGCGAGTGCGGCAATGAGGAAATGACCCATCTCAAGCAACCCCTGCCAACCTGGAGCAATGTTCGTCCCATGCCGCATCGACTACCTCGTCGCATCGGTCCTCGAGGACGTTCTTCAAGGTAGAGGCGTCGTTCGCAGCGTCCACAGGGTCGCGCGTCAGTGCCGAGCGTAGAGCGTCCTTCAGCCAGTTCGAGGCCCCCGGATCAGCGAGGATGTTGTCGATCTTCGGATTGCTCATGGGAATTGTCTCCTTGAATGGTCAGGAGACGATAGGCAAGGTCAGGATCCACAGCGCTCGGAAACGACGCGATCAGCGTCGGGGGTTTTCCGGCTGCGGCGGCCCCATGAGCGCGAACCACTCAGCCGATGAAGGAAGTCGACGGGCCGGGGGCAGCCATTGGAAGCACATGATCACCGCGCTCATAGAGCGCATCGAGGACGTGGCTACCTAACGTGCGGGTGTTGTATTCGTTGCCGCTGCCGTTTGTGAGGGTTATCCCTAGGCCTTTCGCCATCTCGCGCAACGCGGGTTTCGTCGGCTCGACAAGCTGTCCTGAGGACCAGACCTGGATCGTGCCGTTCTCTAGCTCAACGACTTTAGAGCCGTTGTGGAAAGCCTCGCGCGCAACGGCCAATGGCTTAGCCTCGCCCGGAGGCGAGGCTAAGCCGCGCACTGTCAGCATGAGCTTGCCGCCTTCGCGACCGGCCATAGCCGTCCGCGCGACCGAAGATAGCTCGTCGTAGACCTGCTCAACCTGCATATCTTCCGTATTGATGCGCACCACCACGACTCGGTCCACCTCGGACAGCGTGTTGGCGTTGAACGGAATCTGACAGGGAAGGCTGCGCGTGGTGGTCTTTACGCTCACCCGTTCGCCGGCGGCGCTCACGACGTCGTAGCCGCGCTGGTTCGCCTGCAGTGCCATCTGGCCGTTGGTGAGCACGCAGGCATACAACTCACCGATGCGCCCGCAGAGGTGCGGAAGAGCTTTGGCCTCGACACCCCAGTTGAGTTCCCGTTCCAGCCACGCGAGCGCTTCGCCGAGACTTTGTAGTTGCTGCATCTGAGTGAGTGCCATGGGTGCATGGTCCTGAGGCGGGTAGGGAATCGAGATCTCAGCAGGGCCAGTTGGCTCCAGGTGCATTGGCACGGCCCGGGCTCACGCAGGTATCGGTCCTAGCAACTCAACGTCTGACTGGGCGAGAGGATAAAGGCTGCGAGCTAGTACGCGACGCCCGTTGGTGAAAACCTTGGCGGCCGGATCCCAATTGCACTCGTAAAGCTTGCCGTAGCCAATGCGAAACACGGGAATGCCGGGTAGTTCGTGGTGAACCATCTCGTCTGTGATGTCCATTTCCTGCCCGGTGCGATGATCAACAACACGCATCCATTCTTGGAGAAAGACACCGTACACGTTGTAGCGAAAGAGCGTCACTTCATTGCAATCGTATTCTCCACGCTGCGTTACTGCATTGTGGATGCAATTAATTGACTGGGCCCTCAGGTGTTCCGGATACATGCGCCGGTCCGGACTGTCGGGGTCCTGCTGCGTGCTACCTTGCGCAAACGCGGCCCCAACGGACGCATCATCGAAGGGCCCAACCACGAGCCCAATGGGGCCGTAGTAGTTCATGCATCCGACGCTCGGGTTGTACATATCGCCGCCGAGCACTATGGAACACGAAATCTCGATTTGGTTCCTGCGTCGATACGCGACTTGAAGTCGTTCCACCGGCCCGAGTGCGTTCGTAGCGTCCGTGCCGATGCCCTTGGCAACACCTATGCAGTGAACCAAGAAGAACTCGTTGTCGGCCAAGTAGAAATTGAGCTCTGCTGCTGGGACCACGCTTGCTCCATTAGGCTGAAAGTGGATTGGCGAACAGCTCCGATGCACTGTCGCGCGAGAGCCTTACGCCATCTTCGTCAGCGACGCCTGACCGATCCGTAGCGAGCAGTGACGATGGATTCTTCGTATCCGTGGTAGCCCTCGACAGCCGTTATGACGGCGTCTGCTGCGGCGTCGGGTTGGCCCAGCGAGGCGAAATCACTTGGCGAGACGAACCGCTCCACCTGCTCCTTGCGGTTTTTCTCAAAGACTTGAGGGGCACTTAGACCCGCAAGCACCAGAATGTTGAGCTCGACGGCCAAGTCCTTCAAGGCGCGGGCATGTTCTCCCGCCATCCGCGGTGAACCTGAAGTTCCGTTCGAGCGCCGCATAGATGCCATGTCGTCTACGACAAGCATGCGCGTACTGCCGGCGATGGGAGTGATCGTCCTCGAAATGGCCTGGACGGTCGGTCGCGCAACCGACTCAATCGAAATATCGATCGCTTCCACGAGCCGCCAGAGTTGCTGTTGCTCTCGATCGATGGTGGCGGCCCGCGCCGTTCGCCACGAGGCGTCAAGATGAATCTTGGACGCGTCGTCATAGGAAGGCTCGTGCTCTCCGTGCTCCTTGTCGGCCGCTTGCCGCGCCAGTGACTCGATACGGCGAGCTAACTCGTTTTGCCACCGGTCTAGCGCAACACCAGGGTGCTCGGACAGAGCCAAGTAGAGAATGCCTCCTGTTCCTGACCCATTTGCCGCTGCCCGTACTAAGGCTGCGTCGCGCCAGTCGCGATAATGACTGGCGATAAGGACCAGAGATCCAAGCGGGATAGGCGCGAGGTCTGCGATCTTGATGTCACACCGCGGTCCAGTTTGAACGACTGTCATCAGGCGACTCCGACGCAAACGAATGTAAATGATGGCATTTGGGAATGGATCGTCCCGGCCGCGCGCGCATCCGGGGCATTCTCCCACGTTACGCGCAAGCCCCGCTCAAATGGGCTCCTGCCAGAAGGCACAGTAACTATCGCGTCCGGTTTGCGCGCGGCCGGGTATTGGCCTGGTGTCGTACGGGCCGGAGCTTGCGGCGAACGGGACGTGCCTTTGCCGAAGCTGGATCCACGTCGGCAAAGTAGCGGTCGCACGGGACGCACTTCGCTTCGATGCCGTGGCCGCCCCAGAATGGTGTGCGACAGCCCGGGCACTGGTACTTTCGGCGGCTGCCGGCGGGCGTCGGCTCGCGGTACACGAGCTTGTCCTGAAGCGAAGCGTACGCCGGCTCGGGCAGCGGCGGTGGTGGCACCTCGGCGACGGGGGCATTGGGCAGCGGTTCCTCCGTGGTGTCGTGGTCGCCGAGGCGTGGAGCGCGCGCCTGTTCGGGCGTGGCCGTGTGGGGCAGCGCCGCCGCGTGGCGATCGACCCAAGAAAATGCGAAGCCCTCCGCGAGCAGCTTGCGGCACGCCACGTCGAAGGGGCCGCCCTCCTCGATGACATGACCGACGCGATGGCCGGTCTCCTTGCCGTTAGGATCGCCGTCGACGCGCGGTAATAGTCCAACTTGCTTCAAGTAGTTGGCCAGTTCACGGTTGTGATAGCTGGGTCGACTTTGGTGCTGGCCAACCAAGCTTTGCTGGAGTCGGCACATGGCATGCACCATGGTCGCGAGGCTCTCCGTGAGGCTGCGCACCGGCAGCCAACTCGGGTTGAGGGCAAGCTCGCCTGTTTCACGACGCGATCGGTGAACGTACTGACGCTTGCGGTAGAACCCGAACGAGTTACTTTCGCGCTGGTACGAAAGCACGATCGTGTTGGGCAGCGTGCCTCCAAACAAGGAATTGTTGAAGTAGGTGTAGGCGCGCTGCAGTTCTTGGCTGACTTCGTCGGTAGGAGTCGTCACGGGCCGGTCCATTAGCTTGTACAAGCCATCGCTACATTCTGTGGCCGATCAATGTGGTAGGTTTGATCGAGTGAGGCTGCGGTTATTTTGCGGACATCGACGTGACCACCCGACGGATGATGATTGCGCTGCGACTTAAGCTACGTGCGTGACGCGCCCGGCCTTTATTGCTGCCAAACCCAGGACCACGAAGCCACTCACGACGATCGCGAACTTGCCGAAGTCGATCCAGTCCTGGCGCGCGCGATGGCGGTTCTCGGACTCGCGGTGCTGTTGGTCATTGCGCTCGATCCGGTCGGCCGCGTCACGACGTTCCTCTTGCGTCTTTGCTTGGCGATAGCCCTGGGCAAATGTGTCGTGGGTCCGTTGCGTCCGCTGCGCCGCACCGTCGGCGTGGACGCGGCGGGTCTCGGTGGCCGCCTGCTCCAGCGAATGGATCGTGCGTGCGACTGCATCGGCCGCGCTGGCCGCCGTCTGTCCCGGTCCACCCTTGGGGCTGCGCCCACCCGCGCCGGCGTGCTGGGCGCGCGGGGTCGGGCCTCGACCGTGGCGCAGCTGCTCGCGCACGTCGTCCAACTGCTCGTGATAGGTGCGGTGCGGCCGGCTCATGTCGGATCTCCTTGCTTGCGGGTGCGCTTGGTTTTGGTGGCAGGTTTCGGGGCGGACGCACTCTTCAGCGCCGTGATCTCGCCCTCGAGGCGGGCAATGGTCTGCTGCGCCGTGGCCAGCTGCACGGTTAGTGGGCGCAAGGTCTCGCATTCGGTTTCGCGCGCTTTGAGTCGCTCCTCGAGGGCGCCCCACTGGCGAACGTCGCGGTCGCGCTGCTGCTCCAGGCGAGTAACGGCCGCCTGCTGATCCGCGAGTTGTGTCTCCGCGCGCGATGCGCGGGCAGCTGCCGCGTCGGCCTGGTGGCGGGCCGTGGCCAGCTCAACGGTGAGAGTCGTTAGTTCGCCGGCGAGGCGCTCGTGGCGTTCCTGCAGTGTGATTAGCGCCGTGGCGGCGGCGACGCGCGCGGCATCCGCGGTGGCGATCTCGGCTCGGGCCGCGTCGCGCTCTTCCGTAACGGCCTGGCGTGATGCCGTCAATTCCTTGATGGTCTGCTCGGCGGCGGCGAGCGCGCCGCGATCCTGGGCTCCTAGCGCGTCCGCCGCTTGCAGGGCCTGCCGCAGACCGCTCGCCTCGTTCTGCAGACGCTCCGCGGTGTCCTTGGTTTCGCGCAATTCCTGCTGCAGCGTGGCGAGGTGGCGCTCTCGTTCGTCGTGCGCGCTCGCGGCAGCCGCCTGGGCCTGGACAAACGCGTCCTTCTCGGCGCGCAGCGCTTGGCGCTCGATGTCCAGCGTGGCGCGTTCGCCGTCCAGTGCGCGTTGGCCGGTCTCAGTAGCCGCGGCTTGCAGCGACTGCCAGGCTTCCCAGAAGCCCTTGTGTACGTCCGGTGGCGAGGCGCGGCGAGCAGGCGAGAGCCGTGCCATCGCGGAGGTGATCTTCGGATAGACCGCGTTTGGGGAACCCTGACGATTGGTGACGGCGTGCACGAGCTTGAGGCTGGGCACCTGTCCGAGGTCGAGTGCCGCTTCTACGATGACGTCGATGTCGGCTTGGCTGAGAGGGCGCGGCTTGGGGCCACGCGCCGCCACGTAGCGCGTGCGAATCTGGGCGATCGCGTCTTGCTGAGCCACACGTTCGTGCAGCGGCTGGGCACTAGCGCGATGTCCGCCCATGAAGGCCTGAAGCACGCCATCGAGGTCGCCGAGATCGCTGAGGTGGTCAGCGCGCCGCAGTACCTCCGGCAGATCCATCTCGCCGTCCACCAGCAGCAACGCTGGGGAGGGTCCATCCTGTGCCTTGTCGAACTGGAGCACGCCCGATGCGTGTGGGAACGGCGCGCGCATTGCGAGCTTGCCCCCCAGCAGCTGGAAACCACTGCGCGCGGGCGTGGGCCCGGGCAAATAGGTGAGCGACGCTGGCGTGAGAACGAGGGTACGGCCCTCACCGCCGAGGGCGATGGCATGGTCCGCCGCCTTGCTGGGATCGATCGCGCGACGCCCGAGTCCCATTGGCACCGGCGCCTCCACCTTGAGTGTGGTCACCCTAACGCTGTTGACGCCGTGATCGCTCCGCGGATCGGTGTACCAGGCCACGCAGCGTCCGGTGTCGATCAACCGCTGCAAGGTTGAGCGCATTTCGTCGAGCCGTGTCCAAACCAAGTCGCCGTCCGTGGCGCGCCCAGTGACGGCGGCCGCCACGGCGGCGTCCCAGCGCGAGGTCCGCAAGTTGTCGTTGGGCGTGGCCACGGGCGGTCCGGAGTGAGGTCGTGGCCGCCAGCGTACCGCGGGCGACGTCAACTGTAAAGTATCGAACAAAGGCTATGTAGCGAATAGCCTTACGTTTGTTAGATGGGCAATAATTTCATTTATTACCTATTCCGTGCTCGTCGGTACGATTGCAAATGGCGCCTGACCGGCGTAACCTCAGGGTCGACGCATTCCGCCTTGAGAGAACGCCATGACTGTCCACGTCGCCACCGCCCCGGTGAATGTCGTGAAGCTGGGCCTGCGCTTGGACGCCGCGCACCATCGCGTGACGTCCTCGGTGGGCCGCATTTCGCTGTTCGAGCTGGACCGCAAGCGCGGTGCGGACGAGCGCGTGGTCGCGCCGGGCCTGGCGTTCTATCTAATGGCGCCGCTGGGCGCGCGCGAAGAAGACATTCCCGAAGACGCGATCAGCCTGATCAAGGCGACGGTGGCCCGGGTGTTCGGCCGGCGCACCGTGGCGGCCGAGACGCTCAAGCGCCTATGGTCGGGCACGAACCAGTGCGAGAACGCCTGGGCGCTGCTCGAGGCGCAGGACCACACCGTCGCGGTGCGTCCGGCGCGCACCGGGCTCAGCCGCGAGTACCTGTCGAAGGCGTTCACCCTGCACGACCACGATATCTTCGACGCGTCGAATCGGGCGCGACATGAGTTTTCCGAGCCCGTCCGATTGCTGGTGGAGGTCTCGCCCAAGCATGGCGGCGGCGATGAGACCGACTGGGCGCGCCTGGTCGAGCGCCTGGCCGCCGACGCCCCAGCCACCGAGGCGGCGGAGGCCGCCCCTGCCCCGCGCACCGAGAAGCAGCGCTTCTTGGACGAGCATTGCCTCACCGCCGCGCAGGTCGCCAGCCGGTGGAATGTGCGCGCGGAAGACGCCAGCTCGTGGGCCAGCCGCAAGCGCCGGGCCGATGAGTTGTTCGGCGTCTGGTCGTCGAGCGACCGGACCTACATGCATCCTGAGTTCCAATGCGCCAAGGGCCTGACGGACGACCATCGCCGTGCCTTGTTCGCCACCTTGCGGACCCGCGCGGGCTGGTCTGACGCACCGGATCAGGACCAGGGCCGCTGGAAGCGCGCGACCTGGCTCTATCAACCCAACACGGCGCTGTCCAAGGCGGCGCTCGCCGCCCCGGGCATCGATATGAGCGACCCGGTCACCGCCGCCTTGACGCTGAACTTCGTGAGCGACGAGCCGCGGTCGCCGGCGGAGGTCTTTGGTGAAGCGCCCGAGGCGGTCATCGCCTTGGCCAAGGAGTTGGCGCCGGGCGAGGGTCACCGTGACTGACCTCATCACGACATGGCCTTTCCAGACCCACACCATCCGCGCCGGCGACGAGGTGGCGCACACCTACCGTGCCGAGTTCGATGCGCGCTCAGCGAACCCGCGTTGCGACACCCGTTTCGCGCTGATGGGCCCGCCGGGGCAACCCAACTTGCGCGCGGCGTACTACGTCGCCACCGGTCACCGCGGCGCACTGTGGGAGATCATCCTGCGCACGCTGGCTCCGAAAGCGGACAACACGGTCACGGTGCCGCGAGGCCTCTATGAGGGCCGCCGTCTGGTGCGCCTGCGCGCCAAACGCGACATTCCCCTCGTCATCCGGGTGGACCGCCCGCATCGGCTACGCTTTGTGGCCGCCGACTCGCCCGAGGACGCGGCTTGGGACATCGCCTGCACGAACAGCGTCCACGCGATGTCCCAAGGCATGGCCGCCGCCGTCGAACGCTTTCTGACGCAGCACGGCGTCCAGCACGCGGCGCTCGGCTGGCGTTCGAAGCAGTACCCGGACGACTTGGTCTACATCTTGTACACGCCGCCGTTCGATCCTGACGACTGGGAGATCCTGGCGGACATCGACTTGACGAGCGCGGAAGGCCTCGCCTTGATCAAGGACGCGGTCGAAGCGCCCGGTTACCGCTGGGCCGATGAGCCGGCGCCGGAGCAGGACGTCGACCCATGACCGAGCTGCTGGTCGTCGACAGCCTGCAGGATCTGCACGACCTGGCGGCCGTTGCGCCGGCCGCGTTCGAGCCGGTGGTCGCGGTGCCGTCGGCGCCGGCCTTGCTGGAGCGCTTGCGCGCCTGGGAAGCGGACTTTCACGCCGGCCAGGCCCGCGCCACGGTGGCCGCCGTGCGCGCGGACTGGCTGCAATACATCGATTGGTGCGAGGCCCAGCACCACACGCCCTTGCCGGCGGATGTGGATCAACTGGCGTCTTTCATCAACAACGCTCTCATTCGCGGGCGCAAGCTCAGCACACTCAAGCGCTACGTCTACACCGTCGGCCTGATCCACGAGGCCGCCGGGCTTCCCAGCCCGGCCAAGGATGCGCGGTGGAAGCGTAAGTGGGGGGCGATCAAGAAGCAGTTGGCCGAGCGCGCCGGCACGGACGGCGAGCCCGACAATGGCAACCTGACGCGCCAGGCCGGTGAGCTGCTCACCGACGACATCACGACCATCCTGGCCACCCTCGGCACGCATCCGCGCGATCGGCGCGATGCCGCGATGCTCAAACTGGCCTCCGACACGCTCGCCCGCGAATCGGAGCTGGTCGCGGTGCGGGTCGAGCACCTCCACTTCAATCGGGCCCGTGGCAGCTGGTCGCTATGGCTCCCGCGTAGCAAGAGCAACCAAACCGGCGAGCGCCGCGATTACCGCCACGTGTCCGAGGAGACGATGGCGTGCATTCGCGCGTGGCAGGCCGCGGCGGGCATCGACGAGGGACTACTGTTTCGTCCGGTGGGCGGCCGCCCCAAGCGGCGTGTGCAAACGGCCCTCGAGGAAGGGCGCGAGCCGCCCGTCGTCGCATTGGGGGCAAAGGAGGTGGCACGCATCTTCCGCCGGCGTGCGATCCAGGCCGGATTGACGAACGCCTGGAGCATCTCCGGTCACTCCACCCGCGTGGGGACCGCCAACGACCTGATCAACGGCGGCGCGACCATCGCGCAGATCATGGACGCCGGCGGCTGGCGTAGCGCTGAAATGGTGGCTGTCTACACGCGGCGCTCCCAAGCCGGTGCCAATGCGGTCGCCGAATTGCGCGCGCGGCAGCGGGCGCGTGGCGGCACCCAGGGGCGCTAATGGACGATCGGTCTTGCCTCAGGCGCGCGGCGCGATGAGCACCGCGCACTGGTCCCACCACCTGGAATCCTTGGGCGACGACGCGTTCGAAGAGTGGCTGTGCCTGTATTTCCAGGAGCGCGACGGCCTGGCGTTCCCCCCACAACGGAACGGCCGCTCAGGGCAGGCCCAGGCGGGCGTCGACCTGTACTTCCGCAATGCGACGGGCGAATGGGTCGGCGTGCAGGCCAAGGCCTACACCCGCACGAAGCTCACGCCGGCGAAGCTCGATGTCGAAGTCGCGGCCGCCCACGCGTTCACACCGCCGCTCACGCACTACATCGTGTGCACGCTCAATGAGCGCGACGCCGCGCTGCAGACCCACGCACGCGACGCGACCATCCACTCGCTTCCCAACGTCACCGTGATCGCGCGGCAGGACCTGGCCGAGGAAACCTCCCGCCGTCCTCGTCTGGCCAAAGGCCTCATGGCGTACGTATCCCCCGGCTATCTAGAGGCCATGCGCCAGGCCTGGGAGTCGCTGCCCAGCGCGGCGATCCCGGCCGCCGCACCGGACATCGGTCCCGCGAGCGGCGACATGGCCCTGCGCACCCTGGGCGCGTGGACCGACGCTGGCAATCCGGGGCGCACCCTGGAAGAACTGGCGCGCTACACCGGGACGGCGACGCGCGGTGAGCGCTTGCTGGTGGAAGTGCGGGCGAGGTTTGCGCTGGGCGAGCTCGCGACCATCGTGGCCCTCGTGGAGAGCGAGCTGCTGCAGCCGTCGCCAAGCGCCGCGGTGATCGCGTTCGGTGCGCACGCGGCCCAACTGCAGGGCGATGCGCCGCGGGCTGATGCCTGGCTGGCCACGGCCTTGGCAGCGGCTACGCCGGCAACGAAACCTCAGGTGGTGGGCTCGTACGTGCGCGTGCACGCACTGCGCGAGGACATGCCGTTCGCTGCGCTTGAGGCGTTCGCAACCGACGCCTTGGGCGACCCGCTCCCGATCGCGTTGGCGCTGGCCGACGCCGCCTTTCAGAACGGCGAGATGGCGACGGCCGTCGTCTGGTACGAGCGCGCCCGGAACCGCCAGGCCGATTGGCCACCCGGCGCCCGGGCCAACGAGCTGGGTGCCCGCACTTGGCAGCTGATCCGCGCCCAGGACGCGGGCACCCCGGTGACCGAGGCGCTGCGCGGGTGCGCGGCGCAGCTGGAGGGGCTCCTCGCCGATCCCGCCATTCAGAGTCCTGGGCTGCGCCTGCCGATGCTCGTGAACCTCGGCCACGCCAAGCGGACCCTGGGAGAGTTCGCGGCGGCGGCCACGGCCTGGGAAGAGGCTCTCGGCTTGCCCGAGGCGCCGGCATCACTGTGGCTCTACCGGTGCGCCCTGTCGGCGGTCGAAGGCGTGCCCCTGCCGCCCGAGGCTCTGATCACGCGCTGGACGGACAACCGTCGCGCGGCGCTGATCCTGGCCAGTGCCTACACCTGGCAGGGCGACACCGCGCGCGCGACCACGTTGATCGACCGCGTCTTCGCCGATCCAGCGGCGACCGCGGAGGACCGCGTGCTCGCGCACATCGAGCGCATCCGCGTCGAAACGACCGGTCAGGACAGCCTGGTCACGCCGGCGCACGTCGACACCATGCTCGGCCTGGTGAACCGGGACGAGCCGTCGCTTCCCCTTTTCGCGTGGCTGGTCGGCAACTTCGGCGCCGCCGGACCGGAGCAGGACGAGCGCGTGCGTCAGGCCGTCACCGATCTGGCGCCGCACCTGACGATCGAAGCGCCTCACCGCCTGGCGCTCGCCGAGGATCTCGTGCGCGCCGACCTCGATGAGGCGGCGATCGCCTGGCTTCCGGACATCGAGCGCCAGGCGTGGCCCGACCGTGGAGCGGTCGGAGACCTGTCCGGGGCCCTCGCCCTCCTTCGCATCTATTCCAAGACGTTTCGGTGGGCGGATGCGCGCCAGCTGGTCGATCAGCTCATCCACCAGTTCCCCTCCGACGCGCAGGTGCTGCAGCACGCTGCCCAGGCCCTTCGCCGTGCCGGCGATCGAGCGGGGGCGTACGCGCTACTGACCGACGCGATACGCCAGGGCGTGCACGACGGCGCGCTGATCCTCAACTGGGCGCAGCTCGGGTTGAGCCTGGGCCAGCGTCGCACTGGCCACCGCTTGCTGCGAAGCGTGCAGATTGCGCCCCGTAACCCGGAAGAGTACGGGCATCTGCTCCGTGCCCGGGCGCTGCTGGGCCTCCACGACGATGTCGGTCTCACCCTGACGTCGGCGATGCAAGTCACGCCGGAAACGGCGGGTACCGTCTTCACAAGCGGGCTGCTGGGCGGCCGCGCACGACCGTCCCGTGTCGCCTACGGACGCATCGCGTACGTCACCATTGCGCAGGACGGGATCGAGCGGTTCAACGAGCACGCTCTGCTTTTGGAGGAACCTGGCGAGGGCCTGCCGGGCGTGCGCGCGCTGGACAGCCAGCATTTCCCCTGGATCGCAGAGCTCCTAGGCGCGCTACCCGGTGAAAGACGGGTGCTCACCTCCCCACCGTTCGCCGGCGCCGAGGCGACCATTGTCGACGTGGTCGGCGCCGATCGCTGGGGCGTGCTGCAGGCGGCGCAACTGGTGCATCTCTTGCCCAGCACCACGACCGGCGTGGAGACGCTCCAGCCCGACATCGAGGCGCTGCGCGACCGACTGTCGCAGCAGGCCACGGCCCATCGTCACGCGCGCCAGCAGCAGCTCAGCACGGCGGCGGAGCGTGGGTCCGGCATCGCCCTGATCGCCAAGGCCTGGGGCGTCAGTCCGCGGACGCTGCTGCGGAAGAGCTCCCCATGGGCACCCACCGGCCATCCCGGCACTCCGGAGGAGATCAACTCGGACGATCGAAGCCTGGTCGAATGCGCGCGGGTGGTGGTGGATCCCATCAGCCTGCTGCTGCTGGTCGATATCGGTGCAGAGTCATTGTTGAGCGCTCTGCCGGACAAAGCCGTCATGACCCCCCAAGCGGTTTGGCAGCTGTTCGACTGGTGGTACGTGCATGAGCGCCACCAGCGTGGAACACGGGCTCACGTCGCGCTGATGGACGACGGCCGCATGGCTTGGATTCCGCTCACGGCCGCTGAGCGGAGGGCGACGCGCGCGTTCTGGCTCCGGGTCAAGGAGACCGTGGAGCGCTATATCGAACTGATCGAGGCCCCTGCCCTGTCGAACATGGAGCTGAAGCGCTGCGCGGGTCTGCTTGGCAATCCCGTCGTCAGCGGCATCGCGTTGGCGGCGGCCCACGGTTGGGCCTACCTGACCGAGGAGGCGATGATGCGTGCGGTCACGACCCACATTGGACAAGCCAAGGTGTGCAGCGTGCACCGGCTCATCGCGAGTGGAGCTTCGCTCGGTTGGTGGTCCGTCCCGCGCGCGGTCACACTGCTCGCCACGCTCATGCGCCACGGGTGGAGCTGGATAAGCTTTCCGGTGTCGATGCTGGCCGCCGCGTGCAAGCTACCAAATGACAAGCGCGGGGACATTCCAAATCTGCTGCTCAGTCGGATCAAGAAGGGCGACCCCACGGTGGGCGTGCAGACCATCTTTGCCCTGCTCCGTGACCTTGATCGAGGCGCCTACCCTAACGTGGCGGTAGGCCGCCTCCGAAACTTTGCCATTGACTGCTTTCCGGGCGGGAGCGACCCGAAGTACCGGGCCGCTGTGGCGCAGACGTTTGTTCGCTTGCATCCCGCAGCGATCCATAAGGCCACCCGACGACGTGTGCAGACGTGGGCCGCCACCGGACGCGCGGCGGGGTAAGCATGAGCCCCACCCGTTGGCCGCCTTGTGCAACCCACGTTAGGAAGGGTCACGCGTGTGGCGGGACCCTTCGCTGCATCTATGCGTGATGGCACGGCCCCGTTCGCTACCGCGTCTTAACGAAGTCTCCCTCCTCGACCGACATGTCGAGCACACTCCCAAAATGAGCGAACGCCAGCTGCTCCAGGGTGTACGCATGCCGTAGATGGAGCGTGATTGGGGTGGTCGGTGTCCACGCATCGGTGGTCCCCTGTCGCCGATGCCGGATGGCTGCGAGCGGCGTTCCTTCGTTGTCCTGCGCAAACCACGCTTCGTAGTCCCAGGCCACGCCGTCAGCGTTAAAACTGCCTTTGATCATTTCTTTCATCGAGTTTATCCACTGTTGTTGATGTCGATTGGCGACCGGAGATTGGTCACCGCGATAAAATTAATGACCCGCAGAACGCATAGCTGAACGGCAAGCGTCAGTTCACACTTGCCGGGCACGCCCTCCCGCCCGAGCATCTAGCGCATGAGCAACCTCAAACGTTGGGACCACCTGCAATTCGCCTTGAGCCAGTTGAATGAGCGATCCCCGAGAGAGCAGAACCTAGCTGCCGTGTTCGAGGAATCGCCAGAAGGCCGGGACCGGCTGGAGCTCTTCCTCGCTCAGTCTCCGCCAGCCTGGCGGACGTACATTGAGCCCCGCCTCCCAAAGATTCGTGAGGTACCAGTTCGCTACATCGGCTTCCTGGGCAACATCAATTCGGCCGGTGTCGTCACCGCGGCGGCTCGCACTGAAGATGAGCTGTTGGATGGCCTCATTCCGTGGTTTGTGGAAAAGCTGATGACAAACGGAGGCATGTGCCCGTTCGTTCTGGGCGTGCGTGATTCCGTGCGAAGTGCCATCGAGACGCGATTGGCGGCGTTGGAGCCGACCAGGGGCGAGGATGGCAGTCTGTTAGCTGCCCCACTACTCGGCGTGCTACGAGGTACACATGGTGTGCAGAACGGAGCGGCGGGGCTCCCAGCTCAGGCAACGGCAGCGCAAATAGACCCAATGAATCCTACCGCCATTTGGGGTGGTCGGTACGTCGCACCGGGCCGCGTCGCCTATACGGCTGAGCGATTTGTGCAGGTTGCTGATGAATATCAAACAGCGGTGTTCACGGCGTGGTTGGAAAGCGACCCCGAGGGCTTGAAGAAGCTACGAGCAGCCGGGCATGAGCCGTTTGTATTTGAGGTCATGTCGAACGGAACACTTCGCGTGACGGGCATCGTGCCTTCAGGTCCGACCGCCCCCATCGAGTTCGCCTCTGGTGAGTGGGTTGAAGACGAGCCACAGTGACTTATAGCTCACCGCGATAGCGAATAATGGCCTGTTCGAGCTCCGTCTTCGTCTCAGGGAAACATCCAGCCTCGTCACAGAACATCGTGAACATAAGCGAGCATGCTTCACAGCCACATTCGCCCGCGCAAAGGGGATGGCATGTCGCCTTGCAGGTGCAGGGAACTGGCTCCTGAAGCACCGTCATGTAGCCGTCGCCCTCAGGGTATCGGAGCTTGCCGGCCTCGCTGGGCGTGTTCGTACTCACAACGTTACCTCTTGGATTAGCTCCGGCCCTTGGTTGCGCGGATTGTTGATCGCCTTAGAGATTGGGAAGTAGGTAAGGTCCGGCTCCGGGACGTCCCTAATCGCCTGCTCTGCTTCCTCTGGTGTGCCGAGCAACCAATGCTCCCAGCGATCCGAAGGGAGAAAAACCGGCTGGCGGTCGTGAATATCGCCGCTGACCTTGCCGGGCTCACCAGTGATCACAGTGAACGTTCGCAGCCATTCGGCGCCCGGGTCCTTAGGGTCTTTCCAAACTTCCCAGAGTCCCGCGGCCATGAGAAGCGTGTTGTCGGTTTTGTGGATGAGATAGGGCTGCTTCGGAGGCTTGTCGCCCTTCCACTCGTAGTAAGCGGACATGGGCACCAAGCAGCGACGCTTTTTGAATGCCACGCGGTAACTGGGAAGCTTAGTAACCGTCTCCACCTTCGCATTAATTCGCTTAGAGGCATCCTTTGTGTCTTTGGCCCACGAGGGCATCAAACCCCACTTGAACGCGTGAATTTCCAAGTCGCGCTCACCCTGAAAAACGACCGGCGCGCGCATCATCGGGCACAAGTTGTAGATTGGCTCGCGCTGATTTACTGCGCTCTCCAGATCGAGGCCAAGCTGCTGGATCGCAGCCTTGTCGTTGCGGGACAAACCGATGGGGTAGCTACCGTACCTACCGCACATCTTCGGAGGGCACCTGAGGCGGAATTGCGAGATGGTGTTTGGCCAGGATCTCGTCCGTTCGGGCATTCACCCAGTCGTAGTCCTCGGCAGAAGCCTGGTCGAGTATGACGTCCGCCATGCCGGCGAATTCTGGCCAGAATTCGCTTGGGTCCGGGTGCATCTTCTTCATGTCATCAATGGCTGCATCCAGCTCATCCAGCTGCTTCGCAAGGTTTTGTCGCGTCGCCATGGTCGTATCCCCGATCAGATGTCTAGCTCACCGTACGTCCGCTAATGTCCTTGGGCGGTCAAACTATCGATGGCGGCTAAATGCGTGGCGGTCGTGCTGGCCAGCCATCAGCGGAACCGTATGCGGTCCGACAGCAATAGCTTACCCGCTTGGCCGGGGCCTAAGGTGCCCGGCTCGGCCGCGCTCCGGCAGAATGGCGCCATCGCTATAGGGAGCGCTTGCCGTTGAGTCGAGAGTTGGATTTGTCGACCCCCCTTCCGGACGACCTGAACGAGCGGCTGCGCTCGCTATACGACGAGATGCTGTGGCTTGCCGGCCGGCCCGGCATAACGCCATCAATGGCGCGCGCGTGGTACACGCACATTGTGTCGAACCGGTTGGCAAGACAGATCCGCTTCTTCACAGGCGAGGTATCGAGATCCGCGCTTGCCGATCCCCGGCAGCGCCTAACACTGGAGCACTTCAAGCGGTTGCAGACGCGACTCACCGCACTCGTGGAAGGCGACCTCGCTGGGCCTAGGGACGCGGAGGCTTTCATTCGAGTCCTTCGCGACCTTGAGCAGGTTCGAATTACGACGCTGTCAGAGAATTATGCGGCAATGAAGGCGAACGGCGATTACGACGTGGCTGGCATTGACCTCGTTCAGTGGGATGAAATCCCCGAAGACGTGCGCCGTGTACTTTGGGAGCGTGTCTTGAACGGGAAAGTGATGAATTATGAGGCCTATGCGGTGCCTGGGGCGCGGAGCCGAAGCGGTAGACAGAACACCGGAGCTTGAATCCGTTGTCGCGATATAAGTGGTCAGAGCCCCGCCGCTTCATACCGCGCCGCCAAGGCGGCAAAGCGCCTAGCCTCGCTGTTGAGGAACCGGATATCGGCGTACTTCTCGTGCGTTTTGTGAGCTCTGTTCGTGGGCCGGAACTTCAGCTCCTCAGCCTGCTTTTTGCACTCGGCCGCCCTCGCCTCCGCCCATGCCTGCTTGGTTGGATACCACGTTCCTTTCGCCACTGAGATGCCCTCGATTTTTGCGATCTCACTCAGGGTGGTCCACGATGGGTGCCGGTAAAAATCAGGCTTCGTTTCGCAGCGACTTTGGGAGCACCGTGTGGGAACTCGGGGAACGTCTACGTTTGCTGGTCAGCTGTTTGCGGATGCCGGTGGGCTACTGGCTGCCGGCGTGGCCCTGGGTGACGCGCCAGGGCGAGAGCGAGCGCGGCTTGCGAAGAACGCCACCGAGGAATGGGCTTTGGCGCGGCACCTGAGCGCCCTTGCTTCGAGTCACCGCTTGGCGTTTCCCGTGATCGCTTGGCCAGGTGAAAGGCCGGACTTCACCATTCAAACCGGCACCCACGAAACGGGCTTGGAAGTCACGCAGGCTGTCGACGCCAGCTATGCGCGCTTCCTCAGTTTCGCGGCACGTGCCGGTCTGACTGATGTGCCGGACGCTGTCCAGTTCTTGTCGCTGTCGAGTGCAGCATCGATGTCCGGACGCGACATGGAAGCGCTAGTCGCTCGGCTCATAGAACACCCACCCGCCACACGGTTGCCTAGGGACGACGATCCGGCGGCGACGCTCAAATGCTGGCTTGCGCTGATCGGGGATGCGATAACGAAGAAGACCGATCGGTACGTGCGTGCACCGCTGACGGTCGAGCGATGTGACCTGCTCATCTACGACAACACAGGGTTGAACGTCGAGTTGGGCAGCGCGCTCGACATGCTCGGTGCGTCGCTACCACTCGCGCAAACGTTCGAGCGCGTATATCTGCTCACCGGCGCCGCGCTGCTCGAGCTCGATGCAGCTATGCCGCACGCTCCGCCTTTTGTTCACGAAGTACCGATCGCGCTGCTCGCGTGAGTGCGGATTCCGGTCTGACTGAACACCAATTCCGGCGACCACTGAACACCCTGCTGGTACTGACCATGTGTGTCAGGGGCACCGTTTGGCCATCTGGCTGATGGTCGTCAGAAAGGCGGCTTGATCTACTTAGCCGCAGTACTAGGTGGGAGGCGTCTCGATGAAGCCCCTTATTTCTTTGGTGCGAGGTGTTTTCGTTACGTGGGCGCTGGTCGTCAGCGCCCCATGGCCAGACCCTTGTGCGGCCGAGGTTGCTACCCCTGGGGATACTGAAAGCAATCTGCGAGAGGCGCGCGAACTCTTCACCAGGAATCAGTCTACGCCTGGGATCCACACAACTGACTCGGGCTTACAGTATCAAGTGCTAATGCAGGGCACCGGACACGCCCCTGGGCCTCACTCGACCGTTACCTTCTGGTACGACTTAGGCCTCCCCGATGGCACGACGCTAAAGTCTGCCAGGGCCACCCTGCCGGTGGAGACGATGATTCCGGGGCTTCGCGCCGGGCTTCTCTTGATGCGCGAGGGCGAAGAGAGTCGGCTCTTTCTGCAGCCTGAACTGGCTTACGGCGACAACCCGGGTTCGCCGGTGCCTCCCAATAAGGCCTTGATCTATACGATCACGTTGATCAAGGTAAGCGGCGACACGTCGGGTGCCAATGAGCCCAAAGAGGAAAGCATAGGGGTCGCAATGCTCGGGGCCGCGACTGAAGTATTTACGTCTGCGCTGCGCATCAAGGCTTCTGCCGACGCAACTCAACAGGTGCGAAGCAATGAGTTGGCCGCGCGACGAGCGGAACTATCCGCGGAGCAAGCGGCGCAGGCTGCGCGTCAGGCAGCCCTACTAGCGAGCACGGCGAAGGGACAGCAGCCGGCCACGGCGTCGAACCAACCAGCGTTCCAACCCTTCAACACAGTTTCGTCGCCGTCCGGAGCTTCACTACCGCAAACCGTTGGGACGTATCCAACGCCATCTGGCCCAGCCAATCACCCATCCAGCGTGCCAGCTGCATCACCCGTGAGTCCGACCCCGCAACCGACGGCGAATTTCAGCTCTACCTACGGAACAATGTGCCAGGATCCCAGCGATCCATCGACGTGCATATTCAATGTAGTCGTAAGCAACGCGGGAGCGAGCGGAATCTATTGCTCAGTTGATGTGACGTTCTCGCGACATAACAGCGTGACCGGGAACGATGACGTGCTCCACGCGCATGACGTAGGGTGGGTCCCTGGGCAGCAGACGTCGGTGGTTAGCTCGAACCTGGGCTCAAACGGTAGCTATCAAAACCTCACTTGCTCTGTTCACTGACGACTAACGAATGTCGCCATCACCCGGTGGGTCGATCTTTCGTTCGACCGCGGCGAGCAAACCTCGATGATCGACGGCCAGACGCCCCGTCATGACATGCGTGCAGGGGACGTGCGCTGGCCGTGGAACGGTTCGCTTTGGCGCGCTTCTGTGGCCACTGGCGGCGTGAAGGCGGTCTCGGAAAAGCCCCATTTGGTCGCGCACCTGTTGGTCGCGCGCTGTGCGGTCATCAGTTGATTGCTATCAGTAACCGTTTTGGCCTATTGCCGGCCGAGTTCGCAATAATCTTTCGTGCGCGTTCCCGGACCTTTCGGAACTGCTCTGATTGAGCAACAGCTGCAGAGTGACCAACAGCAGCGCGTTGTTCAAACGGAGCCGGAACGCTGTTCAATCATTACCAGCGCCCGCACGTGAGTATCGTCGTCTGAGATGTCCCACTCCTATGCTCAAGAGGGATTCAGCAGAGGAGATCAGAAATGCGAAAGGCAAAGCGCGCCATGTGCGAGTGGGTCGTCGTCATCTGGGAAGGTGGCAAGCCTCGTGAGGTGGCCCGCCGCAGGGTCTGGTCGGACGCGGATGCGCGTGCTGGCCAGGTGCGCGAGGGGGCGAGCGCACGCGTGAGGATTGAGGATTCCGAGGCCTGGGCGCTGGCGAAGGGCGGGCGCTGATAGCGCCCTTGCCTTGTTGCCTAGCTTGCGACCGGGCGTTCTGGTTCCCGGTCCGAGGTAGAGCAAGGCGCCGCGCTCGTTACGAGTCGCGGCGCCGTCCTTCTTAGAACCGCCAGGTGAGGCTCATGCGAGCGGACTGATCCGTCGCGTGGCTACCGAACTGCCCGCCGTAGGTCGCGTCGACGGTCACAGCCGGAGATACATCGAAGCTCACACCACCGGACACCGCGGCGACGTTCTTCGCAACCGGCACGCCGGAGACGTTGAACGTGTTGCCGCCTGCGGCGAAGCGTTCCGCGGCCACCGGGGTGATATCGCCCGAGGCGTGCTGCCAGCCGAGACTCACGTTGGCGCGAAGACCACCGCGATCATCCAAGTTGAAGCTGCCGCGGGCGCCCAGTGTGCTAACGGTGACGGCGCTGTCGTCGCCCGAAACGTTCAGCGCGGCGGCGGAGCCGTGCTCATGGATGTCGTCGGTGGTGATGCGGTCGTAAGCGACATTGACGAACGGTGCGACCGTGCTGCGACCAAGCGAGAACTCATAGCCGGCATCGAAGAACGCCTGCGCCGTGTTGGCGTCATAACGGCTGACCGCCTGACCATTGACGGCGCCGAAGCTCATCGAGCGGGACGCGTTCACCTTCTGCCAGCCGTAGACCGCGCCAGCCTGCACACGAACGGCACCAACCTTCGTGTCACCGTAGAGACCGGCGTAGGTGTCCACGTGATGGGCCGAGGTGGCCGGACCCTGGCTGCGGGCCGTGCCCTGTCCCTGTCCAAGCAGGGCACCAATACGGGCATCGCCACCGACCGCCAGATCGGCGCCAACGACCAGGCCGCTGCCGTTGCTGTCCAGCTCAGCTGCGTTGCCGTCGCTGTCGTGCGAGCCCCAGTGACCCCACACGGAGGTCCATGCAGTGACGCCCGCCTGGCTGGTCTCGGCGTGTCCGTTTGCTTCGCTGGCCACTCCGGCGAGGTGCGCACCAATCGCGTCGCGAACGTAACGGTCGTTCTCAAGGATCGCCGTGCGAGTGCTTGCGTGGATGTCGCCCTGCAGCTGTTCGAAAGCCTTGGCTGCAGTTACATCGTCGAGGAGGACGAGAGCGTCATAGACGGCAGCCCCAGCTCCGAGCGATTCCGCGGCAGCAGCAGCAGCCTTCGCGTTGCGGGTGCCTGCCACTGTCGGGAATGTCACGTCGTTACGCTCAAGAACAAACCCGACGTTGTCGGTACCGTAGCTGAGGGTCGGATTTACGAAGGCGAAGTTGGAGGCGACCGAGGCAAACTGGCCGGTAACTGGACCGGTAGCGGTCAGCACCTGGTAGTTCGTATTTGCCTTCCAGTCCGACGACGGCAGGATCAAAAGCGCACTGCCCGCGAGCGCGACGGCGCCGTTCACCACGAGGCGGCTACCCGTGCCATCGGCGGCCGTGTCGATCAGCAGCTGGCCACCGCTGGTCTGGGTGAAGTTGCCGTTGATCGTGAGGGTGCCAATCGAGCCGCCCGGGCGGACGATACCGTTGTTCACGACGTCGCCGCTGATCGTGCCGTGACCGCGCAGGGTGCCGGCGGTGCCAACATCGATGTGTCCACCCAGCAGAGCGGTCGGCGTCGATGCATCGCCCACTTCGAGCGTTCCGGCAGCGATGTTCGTCGTGCCCGAGAACGTATTTTTGCCGTTGAGGATGAGAGTTCCGGCTCCGGACTTGAGGAAGTTGCCTTGCCCGGACAGGACGCCGGCGTAGACGCCGTCGCTGGCCTGATCGAGCTGCAGGCTCCCGTTGTCGACGATGTCGCCCTTGATGCTGTTGGTGTCGCCCTTCAGGCGACCTGCGTTGATGATGGTGCCACCGGTGTAGGAATTGGCGCCCGACAAAGTGAGCGTGCCGGTGCCGTTCTGCACCACGGAGCCGGCGCCGCTGATCGCGCCCGAGAAGGACAAATCATCGCCGTGCGCGAACGCGAGCGTTCCATTGTTGGCCACCGGGCCGACGATGGTGCCGGTCGTGCCGCCATCGCCAATCTGAAGCGTGCCCCGGCTGATGCTCGTGCCACCCGCGTAGGTGTTGGTGCCCGTGAGGGTCAGGGTGCCTGCACCCTTCTGGACAATGGCACCGCTGCCTGAAACGGTACCGGTGTACGCCACGGCATCACTGCGGTTGAACGCGAGCGTCGCGTTGTCGACCACGTTCGCGTTGCCCAAGCCGCCGGCCGCGCCACCGGTGCCGTACTGGAGGGTGCCTTCGCTGATGACGACGGTGCCTGCGTAAGCATTGGTGCTGGCGATCGCCAGAGTGCCGGTGCCGGTCTTGGTCAGCGTACCCACGCCCGTCTGCGCGCCACTGATGGTGCCAGTAAGCGTCAGATCTGCATCCGTCTGGAGCGTTCCGCCGTCCTGTGCGATCGAGATCGCGCGCGCGGAAGTCAGGGCAGCGGTGTTCTCCAGCGTGCCGCCGTTGAGCGCGAGCGCGCCGGCCTGGTTGCCCAGATTTTGGTCACTCGAAATCGCGAGTGTGCCGCCCTCCACCGACCAGTTGGTGACCTCGGACGTGGTCCCCTGCAGCGTCCACGTGCTGTTGCCGGATTTGCGGAAGAACTTGAACCCTGCGTACTGGGTCGTAGCGCTGGAAGCGGCGGCGGCGGACACGATGCCCGATACATCGAACGACGCGTTTGCGTCGCCGCCAAGTGCCAGGGTGTCGCCAGCCGTGGGTGTCGGCGGTGCCATGAACATGGCGAACGCCGGACCCGCATCCTGCTCGCTCACGACGTTGCCCTTGAAGGAATAGCCGGCTTCGAGCACGACGGTATTACCACCGCCGGTAAGCGTGACCGCATTTGCACGCTCGATGCCGTCGCCGGACAAACCGCCTTCGATGAGACCGCCGTTGACGACGAGGCTATTGCCAAAAGAGTAGATGCCGGCACCGCCGGCGCCCATTGCTCCAGGGGTGCCTTCGGCGCCGGCGACGCCGGCTGCACCCTGGGCGCCATTCTGTGTAATGCCCGGGAGCCCTGCTTGGCCACCGTTTCCACCCAGTCCAGCGGCGCCGCCGTGCGCCTCACCGCCCAAGCCTCCGTTGCCGCCAGAGATCGTGCCTGTGTTGATTACGGTGAATGCGACGCCCGATACGCCGTTGCCGCCGTCACCGCCGCGGCCACCGGTGCCGCCTGCACCGCCAGTGCCGCCGGTAAAGCCCGGGGAACCATCGCCGAACGGGGAGGGCATGGCGGGCATGCCGTCTGCGCCGTTGCCGCCCTGCCCGCCCGCTCCGCCGTTGGCGGTACCGCCTGCTCCGCCGTTGCCGCCGCGAACCAGTCCCGTATTGGTCAGCGTGAAACTGTCGCCATTGATGCCATCGCCGCCCACCCCACCGAAGCCACCCGTCTGACCTCCGCTGCCGGTGGCGCCGTTCGTTCCGATTGCTTGGGTCGGCTGCGCACCGTTGCCGCTAGCACCCGCGCCACCGTTACCCGCGAGCAGAGAACCAGCGTTGGTGACGGTGCCGCTGTCGACGTAAATCGCCGAATCGCCGTAACCGCCCCAACCACCCGGCTGGCCGTCGCCGACCGCGCCATTCTTGCCCCAAATCGTTGAACCGTTGGCGACCTGCACGTTGCCCGCGCTGTTCACCGACAAGGTCGCTAGCGACGTCGCATTCGTGCCGTCGCCGATCACAAGGGCGCCTTCATCGACGGTCCAGCTGACATCAGCGGAGGTGTTGCCGATGAGCGTCCAGCGGCCGGCGCCGGTCTTGGAATAGCTCGCGAAGCCATAGAAGAGGGCGCGGCCCGACGTGTACGCCGCCGGCGCAGTAGAGGAAATGGAAGTGAGATCGAAGGTCGCGTCACCCGTGCCGCCCAGGCGCAGCTCACTGTCACTGGCGTGGCTAACCACGTTGCCGAAGAACTGCGAGAACTGCTGAAGCTCAAGCACTGCGCCAACGCCCGTGATGTCGACGGCGTTGCTGCGCGAACCGTTAGCCGATTTGCCGCCGTAGACCAAGCCAGCATTCACCACGTGCGCGTTGTCGCCCACGACGCGAATACCGACGCCACCGAACCCATCGGTCGTGCCCAGGACGCCCACGTCACCACCGCGGATGGTGGCACCGGCATTGTTGACCAGCGTACCGGAGGCAATCGCCACGCCGTCGCCCGCATCGGGGTTGCCCAGGGTATGCGACAAGCCAGTGCCTGTCGGCGTGCGCCCGCCATTGATCGCGCCGGAGTTGATGAGAGTCGCGCCATCGGAAAGGAGCGCGCCAGCACCGCCGCCGCCCGCGCCGGCGAATGTCCCGCTGCTCATGCCCGCGTTGCCGCCGGTCCCGCCGGTGATTGTGCCCACGTTGCTGAAGGTGGTCGTGGAGTTGGAGACAGCCACGCCTGCGCCACCACCGCCGCCACCGCCGCTCATGTTGATGTCCTGGCCATCACCGCCGGCGCCACCGTTGCCGCCCGTGATGCTGTCGCCGTTCGACCCGGTCGAGGTGACGGCGAGACCCAAGGCACCACCGCCGCCGCCGCCGCCACCAGTCTTCTGGCCGGGCGTCCCGAACGGATTGGAGCCACCGCCACCACCTGCGCCACTGCCGCCGGTAATGAGGCCACCGCCGGCACCGCCGCTGCCGTTACCGGCGCCGGACGAGGATGCGCCGGCGCCGCCGCCATTGGTCGCAGTTCCGCCTGGGGACGTGACTGCGGCGCCGCCTTTGCCGGCACCACCGCCGAGGTCGGTGGCAATGCCATCGCCGCCAGTCGAGCCGCTGCTACCGTCACCGCCATGGGAAACGTTGTCTCCACCAGCGCCACCTTGCCCACCAGAAGCGCCCGAAGCGCCCGCCTGGCCATCGAGCGAGCTGGCAGCGAACGCTGCCGGCGGCGCCATGAAGGTACTGAGTGCGAGCACACCAGCGAGCGCGATACTGAGGGTGGTCTGTGCGGGCGCTCGGCGGCGCTCGTCCGCGCCACTAGCGTTGGAGCTGTGTGAGCTGGTGTGCTCGGATGCGACCTGCAGGACCTTCAAGGCGCGGTTGAATACGACACGATAAGTTTTGTTCAAGGACTATCTCCCTTTCCATGTGGAAGAGCGTTGGTGGCAGCGGAACGATCCGCTTTCGCTACGCCTCTGCGCGGCGCGACGTCTTCTGATTGCGGGGACGCAATCGAAAGGACCTATATCGGCAGCGCCGCAACAACTTGAGGACTAGGAAGCGAACTTCGCAGTCGTGTTGCGTGGCATCCACCAATGTGAGGCACTGCCTTTCAGCGCAAAGTTTGTCTGCGTAGTGCCAGTCGGGTGTGTCGCGAATGCGGAGTACTTGTGACGCTGTGTACTCACTGAGTGGGCGTGAGCCTCACGACGCGCGCGACGAGCACGCCCCTCTTCCCAGGTGGGGGATTCTTGCTCAGTGGAAATCGCGTGATCTGGCGTCGAGATTGCCAAGCATTTCCGTGTAGTCGAGAAGGCGCGCAGCGATGAGGTGACTGACTCCGTCTTGATGCTCCCACCGCCCGATGACGCCGAGAAGCTTCGCCTCCAGGTACACGCGTTTATGCATCTCGGCGACGTCACGCCAAACGACGACATTGATTGGACCGAACTCGTCTTCCAGGGTTATGAAAGTAACGCCACTTGCGGTTTGCGGCCGCTGGCGTTGGGTGACGAGGCCGGCGGCGCGCACGAAGCTCGCGTTCGGTTTTGCCGCGAGCGTGCGCGAGTCGATGCAACGCACGGCGCGTAGCTGATCGCGAATGAGTTGAATCGGGTGGGGACCGAGCGTCAGGCCAACGTGCGCATAGTCGGCGAGCGTGTTTTCGCCCTGCGACGGCGCGGGAATCGACGCATGCTCCTCCTCCGGACTGGTGTTGCCAAACAGCGGCAGCTGGGCCTCCACGCCGGCGATCGCCCAACGGGCGCGATGGCGGTGGCCAGCCAGGCCTCGCAAGGCGCCGGCGTCGGCGAGCAGGTCGCGATGGCGCGAATCAATCGCCGCGCGTCCGCACAGGTCGGCGATGTCCGTAAAGCGTTTCGCGTCGCGTGCGGACACGATTCGCTCAGCCATGTCTTCCCTGAAGCCGCGAACCTGGCGAAAGCCGAGCCTAATCGCGAAGCCGCCGGTCGAGGAGCGATCGCTTTCTAGCGTGTTGTCCCACTCGCTATGGCGCACGTCGACCGGGCGCATGACAATGCCGTGGCGTTGCCCGTCCTGCACGAGCTGGCTCGGTGCATAGAAGCCCATCGGCTGGGAGTTCAGCAGCGCGCACAGGAACTCGGCGGGATAGTGGCACTTGAGCCAGCACGACACGTAGGCGATGTGGGCGAAGCTGGCAGCATGGCTCTCGGGGAAGCCGTAGCTCCCGAAGCCCTTAATCTGCTCGAATAGCTTGTCGCAGTAGTCCTGGCTAAACCCGTTGTCCCTCATTCCCGTCATCAACCGCTCGCGGTGCGCTTCAAGGCCGCCGTGTCGCTTCCATGCCGCCATCGCACGGCGAAGCTGGTCCGCCTCGCCGGCGGAGTATCCCGCGGCGACCATGGCGAGTTTCATCACCTGCTCTTGGAATAACGGCACGCCGAGTGTGCGTTCGAACACCGCCTTAAGTTCTTCCGATGGATAGGTGATCTCCTCCTCACCGCGCCGGCGGCGAAGGTACGGATGGATCATGTCGCCCTGGATCGGTCCCGGTCGGACGATGGCTACCTGTATCACCAGGTCGTAGAAGTTGCGCGGTCGGTGCCGAGGGAGCATCGCCATTTGCGCGCGGCTTTCGATTTGGAACACGCCGACGGTATCGGCGCGCTGAATCATCTCGTAGGTCGCGTCGTCTTGGTCCTGCGAAATGGATGCCATGCTCAGCGCTCGGCCGTGGTGTGCGAGCAGGAGATCCAGACACTTCTGCACGCAGGTCAACATGCCAAGCGCGAGACAGTCGACCTTGAGGAGGCCCATTGTGTCCAGGTCATCCTTGTCCCACTGGATGATCGTGCGATCTGGCATGGCCGCGTTTTCGACTGGCACGAGATGCGACAGCGGCATATCCGAGATGACGAATCCACCGACGTGCTGTGACAAGTGACGAGGTGAGTCGAGAATCTCGCGCGTGAGATATACCACGCGCTTGAGCAGAGGGCTGTCGGGGTCAAACCCGCGCTCACGCAGCTGGGCGTCGAGGTTCTCCTCGCCGTCCCACCATGCGAAGACCTTCGATAGCAGATCGATCTGATCGAGCGGCAATGCTAGTGCGCGCGCGACGTCACGAACGGCAGACTTACCGCGATACGAAATCACCGTCGCTGCGAGCGCTGCTCGGTCCCTCCCGTATTTTTGGTAGATATGCTGGAACACCTCTTCGCGGCGCTCGTGCTCGAAGTCGATGTCGATATCCGGCGGCTCGTTGCGCTCGATCGACATGAAGCGCTCAACAAGCAAGTTGTTGACGTTCGGATCTACTTCAGTGACGCCAAGGGCGAAGCAGACGGCAGAGTTGGCTGCCGATCCGCGGCCTTGGCACAAGATGCCGCGACCACGCGCGAAGTCGACGATCTCATGAACGGTGAGGAAGTACGGCTCGTACTTGAGCTGGGCGATCAAGTCGTATTCGTGGTCGATCTGGGCGCGAACCTTTGCGGACAGGCCCCCTGGCCATCGGCGCCGAGCCCCTTCTTCCGTCAGCTCCTTCAACCACGACATCGGTGTGTGGCCGTCTGGAACAAGTTCTGCTGGATACTTGTAGCTGAGTTCTTCGAGCGAGAAGCGACACTGCTCCGCGATGCGCAGCGACTCGGCTAGGAGCTCTGGCGGATACACGGTGGCGAGTGCCTCGCGCGCACGCAGATGACGCTCGCCGTTTGGGAAGATCAGGCCACCGGCTTCGGGAACAGTGCGGCGATGTCGGATTGCGGTGAGCACGTCTTGCAGCGCGCGCCGCCGGCGCACATGCATGTGCACGTCACCGCTGGCTACCAGCGGAATTTGAAGGTGTTGTCCTGTCAATTCCAGCGCGCGAAGCCGCTGGGCGTCGTCGGGCCCCATGTGCAGCTCCACGGCCAGACGAAGTCGATCGCCGAACGCTTCCTTGAGCCACCTTCCCTCTTCCTCTTCGATCTCCTGACGCGGCACCCAGAGGGCGATGGTTCCCGGCAGCCCGCCGCCGAAGTCTTGCCGGTGGATGCGGTACTCACCCTTCTCGGCGGCGCGGCGCCCGCGCGTGATCAAGGCACAGAGGCCGACGTAACCTTCCTTCGATGCGCACAACAGAACGACCTTTGGACCGTCCTCGAGCTGGAACTCGGCACCGACGATGAGGGCGACACCCGTTTTCCGTGATGCTTCCAGCGCGCGGACGATGCCGGCGAGCGAGCACTCGTCGGTGATGGCGAGAGCCTGATAGCCGCACTCCTTGGCGCGCTCGAACAGCTCCAAGGCGCTCGAGGCTCCGCGCTGGAAACTGAAGTTCGACAGGCAATGTAGTTCGGCGTATTCGGGCGCCATGGACACACCCTCGACCAGGATGGTCCGCTGCGGACTGGGCCGCCCGGCGGGCCGCCTTTAGGTCAGCTTGAATGTTGGGTCAGAAATCAAGTCTACGGCCCGGTAGTCTCGCGCTGCGCGAGACGCCCAAGAGCGCTTACCGCCGAAAGTGTTGTATTCCGCGGACATTTATGCGGTGCAACCGCGGAGAAGATGCTGTTTGCGCGCGGATAACTATGTGTCCCGCCCGTCAGCCGCGGAAAACGATGCACCAGGACCGCATTCGGCGCGGACAACTATGCATCAGGGTCGACCGTAACCGCGGACAATGGTCGAGTTGTACCGGGGTTGAGCCGAGCTACCTGCAATTTTGATAAGTAGAGTTCGAATTGTCTTGTTGAATTAATCGCTTATCAGATTCTAGGGGCCGCCCATTTCGTGGCTGAGGGCAATCGTCGCGTTCTCCAACGTTACGAGTGGGTGACCCGCGCAGTAGCCGTCGATGAAGCTCCACATACCAGCCGCGTCCGTATGTGTCATCTCAAGGTCGAGCCGCCCTGTAGCAGTGACGTACCCCAAGACCCACTGCTGAAGTGCGTACAGCTCGTTGATGTCCTGCCCCTTCCGCACATCAAGCCATCCTCCACAGGAGGTGCTCGCACCGATGCCGTAGCTCGTGTGGCTTCCCTTTGGAGCAGTCATAGGAGCACCCGCAAGCAATACCGACAAAAACGCAGTAAACATCGCCGTCCTCCTCTCGGTGTTAGATATCTCAGCGCATGCGGCCAGGGTGCGTCTCAGGAAGAACTAGGCTGTATCGGTTGACAGGTTTCGGGCCGCGCCGCGGCGAATGTTCGGCAACGCTCCTCGCGCTTGCTAGCGTCTGTCATGTCAGCTCAAGCTGCACGTAATCAAGCGCATTGCAGATAAGGCGCTTCCACTCGCCCCCTTCGGTAGCGAGCAGCACGAGCTTGTTGGCTCCCGCTTCCAGATTCGTCAAGTCGATCTTTTTGCGGTCCGCAAGCGGGGCACGCAGATGCTTCTTGAGGATAACCGCATGGTCGGACACTGCGCGACGTAAGTCCCTCAATAGACCATCGCGCGCGTCGTTTCCAAAACGGAAAATAGACCCTGCATCTTTGATGTCGGCTCCCTTGATGCTCATAACGGGGGCCCGATTGCCACTCAGACCCACCAGATAGCCGTAGAGCCCCACCGGCTCGTGACTGTTGAAATGCCAAGTCCGGGTGAACTTTACGCTCCGCGAATCGAAGCTACCCTCGTATTCCGCATCGTGGAAGTCGAATACCCACGGCAGAAGAACCGGAGGAAATCCGTCTTTAACAAGGGTATCCGCGAGGGGGCGAATCGCTTCGTTGAGGGCTTCGGCCGCTGGCAGGAAATCGACCGCTCTGTCTCGAAGGTGTGCCTCACACCGACTCGCAATCCCGTCCAGCACGCGATAGGCCGGAGCCATTGTCGGGAAACGACCAATGAACTTGTAGAGCGGGACGAGACTAAGCGCGACGCAGCGGTAAGCCGTAGCCTGTTCTGCAAGCTCGTCCCCCGTCATGGACGCGAACCAATCGTCGCCCGGTGCGAACATCTGTGGCAGGTACGCGTCCAGATCGGTCAGACCATTCTTCGCGCGCTCCATCCTCGTCTGCTCGTCGAGTTGATCGATGATTACGTTGAGGCGTCCAATAATGGCCTCGTTGCCCTGGTAGACGACGGAAATGAGGCTCTCCAAGTAATGGCTGAGCGCCTGGATGTGTTCGGATTGCCCTTCCCGGATGGCTTCGAGTACCCCGACCGTCTGTTCGGCGAGGCCGATCTTGATCCCGTTTAGGTAGGCGGGGTCGTTCCACCCGGCGCTCCCGAAGGCGAGCCCTCGCGAAGCCTGGCCTGTCCATAATCCGATCCTGAAGTCACCGTCCGAGTTCATGCGAATTCATCCTTCAATGCGGCTGACGAATCGTACCGAATCCCAAGGACCATCTCAGCGGCTGATGGCGATCGATGCTACTGGTTGAACGGCCTTTACCCCGGTCTGGCCAACTCGCTGGTACCGGGGCAGGTTGTGCCGATCCGGAGTGCGACGCGACTACACTTCGGAGCAGCCGCCTCAGTGCACCAGGGGAAATGATGAAAGAAGTCGAGTGCCAGGTCTGCCGGGCAAAGAATCGAGTGGACCGCTACCGCGTGCGCGCCCAAGCGCGCTGTGGAAGGTGCGGCAGTTTCCTTCTGGAGCCTAGTTGGGTAGCCGTGGCTCGGAATGCATACCGGTACCGCTATCAGATCGCCGCTGCGGCGGTAGCTGTGGCAGGGGTTGCCGTCTATCAGCAGTGGGGCGAATCCCCGCGGGTGACGCGGCCAGAGTCCGACTGGGCGCCGCCGTCGCCACCGAACTTCGCGGTCAAAGTGGCCCCGCCGTCGCAGGACCGGTCCCACGGCGCCGACCTGGCGCGCCTGCAGCCGTCGGCCCTAGTGATGACGTGCGTTCCCGTGGCTGTGACCTCCGGGTCCTTCAAGATCTACACCCACCAGCGCGGCGTGGCGCCACTCAAACTGACCACGCCTGCCGGCGGCGACAACTACCTGGTGAAGTTGGTCAAGGCGGGAACAAAGAACGTGGTCATGAGTGCGTACGTGTCCGCAGGCGACACTCAAACGTTCAAGGTGCCGCTAGGCAGCTACGAGATCTACTACGCCCAGGGCAAAGTGTGGTGCGGCGAGAAGGAGTCCTTCGGACGCGGCAGTACGCGCCTGGTGCGCCTCGCCGGCAACTTTGAGTTCACGAAGCAGGGAAACAGCTTCGTGGGCCACGAGATTGAGCTGATCGAGCAGATCGCCGGCAACCTGCGCTCCGAAGAGGTCTCGGACGACGAATTCGCTTCTCTCGTGCCGGCCGGTCCAGCTGATGGGCAGGACGTGAGTGGGGGGAAGTGAGATGGGCGCTGGTGGCTACCGCTATGACTCCATCTTCCCGCGTGAGCGGTTTGTCCAAGATGCCCTCGAGCGTCATTTCGCGGCGCGAGGCTTTCTCATCGATGCCGCGGGGACGATTGACCTGAAATGCTCCCATCCAGAGACGCGAGAGCGATGGCAGATCGAGGCGAAAGGGGCAACGACCCAGTGCGGTCTCGACTTTCGCACTGGCCTTGGCCAGCTGGTGCAGCGCATGGAGGACAAAGACGTGATCCATGCGATCGCCATGCCTGACTTGAAGCAGTTTCGAATTCAGGCCGCGACCGTTGCGCCCTGGGTCGTCAAGGCACTCAACATGCGATGGCTCCTCGTGTCAGAGGACGGTGCCGTGCGCGAATGGCAGAGTGACCGTTAGCTGCGAATGCGCGTATTGGAGTCGGAGGGCGGCGCTAGCGCGACCGCCCTCCTTGGTTGCCCAGCGTGAGCAACAAAATTATCGGCTACTCGTCCTGATTCTAAAGGTCGCGCCAGAACCGCAGTAGCTCACGAGCCCTACTTTGTTTTCCTGGGCACTCGCTTTGCAACCTTCCGAGCCACCTTCTTGACGGGCCCCGAGCGCTTCTTGGCCGGCGCCGGCGCTCCGCCACCGATCAGGAGGGATTCCTTCGTCACACCGCGGCGCTTCAGTGCCTTCTTGAACCACTCGGGCTCACGGCCGCGCCCGGACCATGTTACCGACGGGTCCTCTGGATTACGGTACTTCGGGGCTGCGGATCCAGACTTTCCCACACTAGCGGCACCCTTCTTGCCGCGGGTGGGATAGACCTCATCGATGGTCAGCCCGTTCGAATGCAGGAGCGCCTCGATCTTCTGCCTGGTCGATTTGATGAGTTCTGAGCGCGCGTTACCGAGTTGTGCACTCGCATTGGCGATGAGCATTTCCAGTTCTTTCGGCGAGAGATTCTTCAGATCAATGGCCATGGTTGGTCCTGTGTTGGGCTCCCCAGCCTAGTGTAGGCCAGCAAGAATGGCGAACACGCACTCCGCAAGACGCAGTCCTGTCAGGTCTCGCGGGCGGGCGGAGCCCACGGCGCATCTGTGTCCACACGATCGCCATCGGTAGCTAGAAGCCATGTCCAGCGCGCACGACATGCCTCTGGATTGACGAGTGCCTGGTCGATCATGCGGCGCGGTGCATGCGCGTCGTGCATGGAGACCTCATCACCAAAACGATCCCACGAGTGCTGGTAGTGCTCGCGCATGACGGCACGGCCGAGCGACGCCATCTCCTCGCTGACGCCGCGCTCGATCGCGATCCGCTCCCAGTGGTCCCACGGATACTGGCGCGGTGCCAGGCTGGCCATTGAAAAGATGTCCAGCTCCGCGCCTTTGGGAGCACGATCAACGGGCACTGGGAAGGCGTTTGGGCACTCGCCGGCACGAAGCAGCTCAAGGAGCTGCGCCCACCCTCCATAGCCGAGTAGACGAGTGTTCTCGAACGCGACACGATCAAGCGCCTCGTTGAGAGGAATGCCCTCTTTCTTCGCCAGACGCTTGGCGTCTTGGCGGGCGCGGGCGACGGAACGGCCAGAAGGGAAAACGAGAGAGTCATCAGAGGACTTCACGGCTTTGTTTCCATGAGCTGCAGAGCCCGCCATCTGCAGCCACGGCATGCCGTTTGGCTGAGATATTGTCTGCTGGCCGTGAAGGGGCCTGCGCCCGGTGGCGGGCGAATGCCGGGCGGCAGATCGCCCAGCCGAAGCCTAACACTTGCCGGTGCAAATTGTCCGGCGCTCTCTGCGTGGAAGAATTAACCCACGATGCCGTTTGGCGCGGTCTCGCGGCAATGCAAAATGGGGCCATGCCAAGGAAGGAATCACATGTCATTCGCGTCACAGTTCTCCCGTTATGCCGCAACCATCGCCGGGCTCCCGCCTGATTTCGATACGGACGCGACGCTTCCCTCGGCTCTTCGGATGATCGGAGATGACCGCGACGCTGTTTTCTACGCACCGTTCGATCACGTCGTGGAATCCGCTCGCTTGGTGCTTGTTGGCATCACTCCCGGAAAGCAGCAAGCCGACGCAGCCATCGGCACTGCTCGTGGTGCGTTGCTGCGTGGGCTATCGGAGGCTGAGGCCTGCGAGCTCGCGAAGTCGACGGCCAGCTTCGCCGGCATGGCTCGAACAAATCTGGTGAACCTTCTCGACCACGTTGGCCTGGCAGAGCGCATGGGCATCGCATCCACGTCACTCCTTTGGACTTCCCGCACCGACTTGGTTCACTTCACCTCATCGCTCCGGTATCCGGTGTTTCGGGACGGAAAGAACTTCGGTGGGTCTGGGATCACAAGGTCTCCCCTCCTAAGGACGGAGATCGAGCGGTGGTTCGCTACTGAGTGCCGCGGGCTGACCGGTGCCCTCTTCCTTCCGCTCGGTGCCGCTGCGCTGGAAGCTTGTGAGTTCATGGCCAGCGCTGGGCACCTTCGGCAGGATCAGATCCTGTCCGGGCTCCCACATCCCGCCGGGTCGAATGGCGAGCGGGTCGCGTATTTCCTACGCCGAAAGCGAAAGGAAGACCTGTCGAAGAAAACAGATCCCGATGTCATCGACCGGGGCCGGGAGCGGGTTCTGCGTCGCGTCGCCGCGTGGCGCGGTTAGGCAACCAGCTTAGTCGCGCTTGAGCTGGTGAAGAAACCCTTCCAGGTGGTGTCTATCGTCAGACGTCCACGTGTCCCGCTGTAGTGCCTCGCGTAGCAGCTCTCGTAGTAGCGCGGCGGTCGCCGGCGTCACGGTCGCGCGACGACCGCCGTTAATGCGTTGCCGAGCGCGATAGAGCGCCGCGCGAGCTTTATCCGAAAGCGCCGGTGGTCGCGGCTCAGCCACGGAGCAGGCCGGCTCATCTGGGTGAGGAGTATGGCGAGCCTGCCTCAGCGCAGGAGGTGAGTCAGTCATAGACCTACTGAGACCGGCGGCGTACACGAGTCCATCGCGCAAGGGCGACCACTGTGGACTGATAGACGAAGGCCCAACACGGCAATGTACCGGCAGCCACCACCAGACACGTGATCGCAGTGTTCTGCGCGCTCTCGGGCGCTAGGCTCCCCTTCGGCAGTGCGATGGTTGCGATGAAGGCAACGGTGACGCCGGAGGCTGTAACAGGAAGTGTGCGTTTGTATAGTCCCCGAAGTTCTCGGATGTGCGCCGACGAGTGGCCGCGAAGGGGGCGGGACGCGATCATGTAGAGGAAGCCGAGCGCGACTACGAATGGCAGAGCGAAATCGGCAGACACAGCCTCCGGGAGCATTCCCCCGACGCTGCTGAGCACGACGGCCAGCCCGAGGACAACGACGGCGCCGAGCAGCAAGTGGGACCGGCGGTAAAGAGTGGATCGGTCGCTCGCTCCTGAGTGAATCGGCGACTGGCTCGGGATCGGTGCTCTCTCGGTCATTTGTTCTCGGCCTTTAGAATCAGGGCCTGCAAGTGCGGGTCGTGCAGGGCGCAGTAGACAGCCTGGCGTGTCGAAGTGCAGGGCACGGAGTTGCCATCAATCACTAGACGGAGGTCATGGAGAGCGCCATTCCCGTCTAGTGCACCTTGAAGGGTTACTGGGATCCGCAAATTCTCGGGTCGGTCTGGGCTGGACAGGCTATAGGCGAAGACGACGAACCCGACCAGGGCTACAGGCGCAAGCAGCATCCGTTTCACCCGACCGTTCATGCCTTTGCCTCGCGAGTCGCGAGATAGCCCATCGCACTTTCAACTCGTGCTCCCATCGTCTTACGCAGTCGGCGTGTGACAAGCGTCGCGACAACCAGCGCGGCGAGCCACAGAGCCGCGGAGGAGGAGGCAGCGCGCAAGCGGTCGCGGGTATGTTGGTAGTCCGCGAGCTTAGCCTCCGCCATTGAGGAGCGTGCTTCATTGAAGGCGCTGCGCTCCATGACGATGACGCGCGAAGGGTCAATCTCCGATGAAGCGGACAGCGTCCCCGGCCAGGACAACAGTGCGACTTTGAGCGCTCCATTCTTGGTCAGATATGCAACCTGTGCCGCGAGGTAGCGGCCCGCGTCAGTGCTTGCCTCCTTGGGATGATCCTTCAGCCATGCCTGCCATTCGGCCGGTTTTTCGGGCACTGCGGCTGCAGCCGTCGCCCCGTCGTTCCCACTGGAAGGGAACATCGCGCCGAACATCTGCGGGCCCATGAACATCGCGAATGCGAACGCGCCAGCACCGACCAGGGCACTAAAGGACCCGCGCACGACCGACAGCGCGAGGCCCACAACAAGCGCAGTGACCGCCATGATGATCGGGAATGGCCCCGTGAAGATCATCGACGCAATAGAGTCAAACGGTGAGCCGCCAAGTGACGCGGCTCCGGACGCGGCTTGCGCGGCAGCGCTCACAATGCTTTGCGGAACGTCCAGCGATCGGAAGGTGACGGATGGTGCGGCGAAGTAGTGCCAGACTCCCATGATTAGGAGCGACACAGCGACGCCGAGGGTGCCGCCAGAGAACAACCTGGAGGCGAGCTTGACCTTGCGGTGACGCTCGGAGAGCCGAATCGCATCGTTGGCGATATCGCCCGCCATATCAATCAGGGCCGATTGGCCGGTCTTACGTGAAGAGATAGCTGTCATTTGCTCACCACTTCCTTATGAGTGCTGCCGGGTTGGCCTGTGGTTGGCGCGGTAGCGGTCAGGCTGCGCCGGCGCGGTCGTTGCTAATGCGGCGCGCGGGATCGGTATCCACCGGGCGCCCAAGCTGCGCTTGCACGCTCTGTTTGAGAAGGCGGACTTTCTCCTCGACCTGCGCGCGGTTGCGCTGCCCCTCGTCCTGAATGCGCCGCACGTCGGCGTACGTCTTCACGAGGTCGTCCTGCACGGCTTGCAACGTGTCCACATCGATTGCGAGGCGCTGGTTGGCCTCGGCTGCGCGAATCGTGTTGCGCTGGAGCAGTTTGGCGTTGTCGCGCAGAAGCTGGTTGTTGGTCTCGTCGATTCGCTCAGCGAAATCGACGGCGCGCTTCTGGTCCTCGAGTGCAACACGCAGGACGAACTGGCGCTTGAAGTTCGGGATGGTGATCGTCTTGGCGCTGCTGAACTTATCCAACAACTGGGCATCGTTATCTTGCAGCATGCGGATCATCGGCAGCTGCTGCAGGTTCGAGTGCTGCAGGACGAGCATGTCGGCGATTCGCTTGTCCAGCACCTGAATCACCGTCTTGGCCTCACTCTGTGCCATCGCCTCTTCAGGGTTGGCAGCCTCGGGGAGGGCGTCATAGTCCTGCTGCAATTGCTTGAGTTTCTGCTTGCCGGCGAGGATGTGCTGGCCGATAAGGCGGTACTCGTCGCGAACCGAGATCGCCATGGCGTCCATGTCATGGATTCGGCGGTTGAGCGTCTGTTCGGTGGTATCAACCTGTGCGGCCAGCTTGTTGACCTGCTCCTCCACCGTGTTAAAACGCGCGATCGCTTTGTCTTTCGCATTGGTGAAGCGGTCGATCAGGGAGCCAATCACCGGCAACTTCGAGCGGCTGCCGCCCAGCGCGGTGAAGTTTGCCTTGCCTGCGGCCGAGGCGAGTTCGTTGAGGAGTTCGCCGGCGTTGTCGAGGTCCTTCGAACGCACTTGGGCGAGGATCGAATCGGTGAAGCTGCTCGTGTGCTTGCCGATTTCCAGACCGAACCCGGAGACGGCCGCCGGCGAGGAGGCATCAATAGATGCCTTCAACTGTTGTACGGCGGGAAGATCTTCCGCGCGCAGACCAAGTTCCTTCAACTCCTTGGGGTCTGCGGCGATCACGACGTCGTTCATGGGTGCTCCGATAGAAGATTGATGGATGGTCAGCACAGGCAGGGGTTAGGTTAGCGACGTGGTGCGTTGGCGAAGCCCTGGGCTGCTCCGGCGACAACGGCAAAGGTGTGGTGGTCGAACAGGGGAAGAAGCGTTCCCCGTGCCTCCTCAAAGCGCGCGATAAGGTGGTCCGAATTCGCGATGGCCAAGCGCATCTGCTCGACGGTCAGGCCCAGCGAGAGGATGTAGGTGTCGAGGTTGGCCAGTCGTCGGAGGTGACGGTCCCGCTCGTGCGAAGGAATCGACGCGGTCGCGCGGCGACCCTCTTCCATCAGTACCGTCTGCCGGAGGCGCTCTTGCTCGGTTTCAGCGATTGTTCCCTCAAGTACGTTTTTGAGGTGGCGAACGCGCTCGCAGGCGTCGGACGCCTCAGTGGCCAAGTTTGGCAACGCCTCACGCGAACGCGCGTACTCCACACGTCGCTGGAGGTAGGCACCGGTGAATCGGGCCCAGAATGAGGGCTTATCCTGCAACGGGCGCGGATCGGCGGCCTTCACGCCATCCATGAGGCGTTCCAAAGCGTCTGAGAGGGCTGAGGTAGGGGCTGCGGCCATTTCCTCATTGGCAGCCTTGATCATTTCGTTGAAGTCGGGCGCGCCCTGGTCCTGGCGGCCCGCAGGCGCCTCTCCGGCCACGGTGTCCTTTCCCATGTGTGTCCTCTGCTTCGTTGTGAGCGAGCCAAGCCGGCGCGCTGTGGTTCCCGGAGCCAAAGTCTAGGAATCGGTCTGCTCAGCCCCGGCGGGAAACGGTGGCACTTGTGCCCGCTCTTTCCGGGCTTGGTTGACAAAGAGGTGGGTAGCTGAACTAAAAGCCGGCCTCAAAGCTGGAGGGCGCCAGGTCGCAGAATTTTGTGAACCTTCCTAGGAAAGCGAGCTTGACCGTGTCGGTAGGCCCGTTTCGTTGCTTGCCTACGATGACCTCGGCCATGCCTTTATCGGGCGACTCTTTGTTGTAGTAGTCATCCCTGTAAATGAACATGATCACGTCTGCGTCCTGCTCGATCGCGCCGGATTCGCGCAGGTCGGACAGCAGCGGTCGCTTGTCAGCGCGACTCTCCAGCGAGCGATTAAGCTGCGACAGGGCGACCACGGGGCAGTTCAGTTCTTTGGCCAGAGCCTTCAGGCTGCGCGAGATCTCGGAGATCTCTGTGGCGCGGTTCTCCTTGTTCCCGGGAACCTGCATGAGCTGCAGATAGTCCACGACAACGAGCGCCAGGCCTCCACATTCGCGGTGCAGGCGGCGAGCGCGTGTGCGCAGCTCGACAGGCGAGAGACTCGGAGTGTCGTCAATGAAAATCTTGGTTTCGGTGAGAACGCTGGTAGCGTGAGTGATTCGCGGCCAGTCTTCCTCATGAATGTCGCCATTGCGCAGGTGCTGCTGGTCGACGCGCCCGATCGAGGAAACGAGACGCAAACCGAGCTGCGCGGCGGACATCTCCATGGAGAAGATGGCGACCCCCCGCTTTGTGTTCACGGCTGCGGCTTCTGCAATGTTCACCGAGAATGCTGTCTTTCCCATCGACGGCCGTGCAGCGACGATGACTAGGTCGCTGGGCTGCAGCCCTGACAGGATCTTGTCCAGGTCTGTGAATCCTGTGGTTACCCCGGTGAGCTGGCCACGATTGTCGAAGCGACTGGAGATGAGGCCGAAGGCTTGGCGGGCCACATCGCGGGAGTTGTATACCTCCTTGCGGGAGCCAGTACCGGCTTCGGCAATGCGGAAGATCGCTTGCTCTGCCTGCTCGATAACTTCCTTGGCCGAGCCAGCATGCGGGTTGAGTGCCTGCTCGGTGATCCTGGCGCTCACGTCCGCCAACTTGCGCAGGCTTGCCTTCTCGCGAACGATCTCGGCATAGGCCGCCACGTTAGCGGCGCTTGGGGTTGTGTTGGCCAGGTGAATGACGTAAGCGGGATCGATGAGCACAACACGCTTGTTGCTCTCGATCCAGTCGGAGATGGTGACGGCGTCGTAGGGTCGGCCCTTATCTACAAGCTCACAGATCGCCTCGTACAGGACTTGGTGGCGCTTCTGATAGAAGTGCTCGGGCCTCAGCGACCCGCCGACCAGGTCAAAGGCCTCGGAGGACAACATGAGCCCGCCGAGCACCGCCTGCTCGGCCGATTCCGAGTGTGGTGGCACCCGGGTGGACTGCTCTCCTTCCCAGCGACTGGGCAGGTCAGCTGCGCGTGCATTCATTGCATATGACTCCGTCTACCACGTACTGGAGCCAGTGTCAGGGGCGATCCGGGCAGGTCCAAACGGCTCCGCGCGCTAGGAGTCGCCGCGGCGGATCAAGAACCCCTTTCGCGCCATGCGCGCGAAGATCTCCAGCGAGTAGCGGCGCTTCGCGGAGCTGGTGCCGGCGTCGTTCTCGCGGTGTGACGCGACGTGAACGATGTTTCCTTGTCGGGTGAGGACGTGCATGGTGCGTCCATCTGCGAAGCCGTGGACGTCGTCGGTAAGCGGGTTCTGGTAGGGGTCGCGGGTGCGCGACGTTTCCACGGCCGGGGCCGTGGATCGTGCTTTTGGTGGCATGACAATCCTTGTCAGTTGAGGTCAGGCGTCGGCGATGAACTTCACGCCGGCGATGCATTCGCGGATGACGTCGTAAACGACCTGCCAGACGTCTTGTGCAAAGAGAATATCGATCCGGTCGCGATGCAGTGTCATGCGCGCGGCCAAGCCAATGACGTGCTGGTCACCGCTCTTGTACTGCGTGGTCGACTGGCGCAGGCGTTGAACGATCGACTCGCCGCGCTCGGTGATCTGAACAGCCTCGGCGGCCATTCCGGCGATCGCACACACCGCAGCAAGGGCGACGAACATCTTGTCTATCGAGATCAGGTGCGCCGGCGTCAGGTGCCAGGGCATCTGACTCTCCTCTCGCCCGAGTCGCATGCTGACGACCGTTCCAGCATCGGTTCGGGCGAAGCGAACGACATGGGCATTGGGGAGCGGTACACCAATGCAGGCAACCAGGTCGAAGGCCGCTAGGCTCTTTGCGTGGTCGGGGACCGCCTCGGGTGTGAGTCGAATCACGACGCGCTGAAAGAAGTCGCGCAGGGACTTGGACCGCGCATAGTCGATTTTCTGCAGCCCGTGCTGGAGGTGAGAGAGGTTGTGTCGTGGCGGCTCGCCTGTCCAGTCGATCAGATCTTCGACCCGTACGCGAGCCTTCTGCCCGAAAGGATCAAGGATCGGGCGCGCGCGCGTGACGAGAATGTCCGCCAGCTGCCGGAATGCATCCTGAGGGGACATGGCGCGCTCAGGCACGATGCTCAGCTCATCCTGGCGGCTCACCGTCAGCTTAAGGTCGGCGAGCTGGTCAGTGACGGCAATGGCGTGCCTGGTGAAGGTCTCCAGACCGTTCAGTGCGCCCTGATACGCGCAATCCAGCGCTTCGATGATTGGGTCAAGCTCGGGATGCTGCTGAACGTCCATGGTCCTTGGCCCAGATCGGCTGGAGATGTGTACGTCGGAACGACGCCGGATGGGTATCGGCACCGACGCGCCGTTCCTTAGTGGAGGCGCTGGCCGGCAGCGCGTGCGGCAGCGCCCTGCCCTGCACCAGGAAGACAGCAAGGAATGGAGTAAGGGACGCGAACGCTCTCACCCTCGAGGAGCACTCGGGCGTTGCGCAGCGCGGGTACGGCGCCGTCCAGCTCGATGCGGCAGATGTGCACCGCGCCTGCGCCAGTTGGTTCATGCAGGTGGAAGACGATGTGCGGGACGGCCGCGGCACCGCCGCCCTGCTCCACGGCAACGGTGCTCACAACGACAAAGGGGCGGAGGGCCGCATAAGTGAGTTCGCCCAGCAGCCGTTCCACGGAGCCTTCGTGGCCACCGGTTTGCGCGATGGCGACAGCGCCGTCGGGTTTCGTGAGGATCACGAAGTGGAGATTCGAGAGGGCGTTGCTCGGGGTGTCGAGGATCTCGGCCCACGTGCGAGCGACCCTGCGCGCTTTGGCAAGCAGCTCGTTGCCAGACGCGGTCGTCGGCGACGAGGGGATGGTGATGGTCGAACTGGGCATACGCTTCCTACGATGTCTGGGCCGTCCTGGCCATGAATGAAGTTTGATCAGCCGTTGGCGTAGCGCCGCTGGCCGCCCTGCTGCTGCGGTTGGCGTCCGCCGGCATGGCTCTGGCTGTGGCCGCCATTGTTACCGCCCTTCGCGGCCTGCTGTTCGGTGTATGCCTGGGCAACCTGACGCACCAAGCGCTCGACGAGGACGGGGTCCTGCTTCAGGAACGCCGCCGTTTGGCGAACGAACATCGAGTGAACCTCGCCGAGATCGGTGTAGCTCACCTGCACAGTGCGGGGTTGGAAGTCCGCGCTCTTGCCCTTGCCCATCGAAAACTTGATGGTTCCCGCGTACTGACCCTCCTGACGTTCGGCGCTCAGCCACTTCTCGTTGTGGCCGGAGAGGAAGATCTTGTTGATGTGGCCATAGAGCAGCGAGCAGACGAGCTGCAGCTCGCTCGTGGTGAGCTGGAAGATCAGCTTGTCCTTCCAGTTGTAGTTCTTGTTCTGGCCCGTCGCGGCCTCGATCTGCACGGTTGGGGCAGACGCCTGAGTGGTCGTGACTTCGAAGCACAAGGCAGCGCGGCCGCCGTAGACGTGCTTGGACTCGTACACGCGCGGCTGGTCGGACGATGGTGGCGCGCGATCGCCAGCATCGTCACGGTAGTGGCCCTGCTGTTGTTCGCGACGCGGCGCAAACGGCTGCTCCGTCGACTGGGTTCGGTTGGGCGCACGCTGCTCTCCCGCGGCTGCATCCTGCGGGCGCTGCGACTGCCCCTGCGGGGGTCGCTGCGTCGCGCGCTGGGCATCGCCCTGGTTACCGCCGTGCGAAGTGTTCCCTGCACGCTCTTGCGTGCGTGGGGTCGGCGAGCGCGGCGCGCTCCCCTCCTCTGCACGTCGTGCCTGGCCAGTCGGTGCCCCCGGAGGTGGCATGGAACGGTTGTGGTTCGACAGGACGGGCGTCGACTGGGAGCGCTGGTCAGCGGCACCCTGCGCCGCCGCGTTGGCGGGGGCATTCGTCGGGATCCACGGTTGGTCGGAGCCGCCGGCGGCGTCGAGAAGCCACTGCGTGATGTCGCGCTTGGCGGTCCCGTCGTTGCGCAGAGCCATGGTCGTGACGTTGCGGACGCGGTCGGGTCCCTGAGCAATCAGGACGCGGAACGCCTGCTCGAACGTGGCGCGGTCGAAGCCGACCTTGCGCAGTGCCTCAAGAAAGCGAGTGGCGGTCACGTAGCGCGAGAGCCACTTCGAACCTTGCTCACCGCCATTGCAGGCGACCTTCACGACGTCGTCCAAGTGGTTGCCGACCGCCCGCTGCAGCGAAGCGAACCCGTGATCGCTCGCGATGGGCTGGAGGCCGAGTGCCGTGGCAGCGTTGTTGAAGGTGGTGAGATTGATCGAATCCATGCAGGCCTCGCCCGTTTTACCGTGTTCCAGAATTGCAGCATGTCGTCCCAAGATTTGCGACGGTTTCGCCTGCTATCCAATCCACGTATATCAGGCAGATTTGACGAGTCCAAACGTGGGCTCGGTTTCTGCATCTGCCCGTTTAGGGGGAATCGTCCACTCGCCGCCGTGCTGCAAGACCTCCGTGAACACCTCGCCGGTGTCCCGCTTGCGCAGCATGCAGATCGGGCTGCTGAGCACCGCAGTGACAACGCAATGGCCGTGGTCCGGATGGAAGTACTCGCCGCCGTCCTTGGGCCGGTGACCAGGCTCAATGATGCCGTGAAGCAGTCCGGTCGCGGCGCGCTTCTGAAGGGCCTGCGCTTGGGGTGTGAGTTCTACCGAAACGCGCGCACCGGTCGTGGCCATGTACTCACCCATCGCGCGGTCATGCCGCATCGTGATGGTACCGACGGCATCGGCCTCGATCAGCTTGCGAGCGCTGGCCACAGGCGCGAGGTCCGAGTCATAGAGATAGGGACTCGCGGTCCGGATGTCATTGACGCCCGGATGCCACTCGGGTTCACGAATGGTCCTCTCCAGCGTCTCATCATGGGGGTGGAAGAGCACTAGGCGCTGCATGGCGCGCGTGACGCCGACGAAGTAGAGCCGGCGCTCCTCCTCTTCATCGCTGTCCGGCTGCCCCGATGGGAAGACGCCGCGCGTTAGCCCCACCATCATCACCAGAGGCCATTCAAGCCCCTTGCTTCGGTGCAGGGTCGTCAGCGCCGCGTGGTCACCCTCCGGCGGCTTCTCTTCCTTGAGCGCGGCCATGGGTGTGAGGATCTCCATGAACGCGTCAACCGACCCTGCGCGCTCAGCGAGCTTCACGAAGGCATCCAGGTTGCCCAGCGACTCCTGCGCCTGCTCGGGAGTGGCTGCCGCGCGCTCGATCACTTCACGCATGCGCGTGTGGGCGATGTACGCCTTCACGATGGTCGCCGCCGGAGTGTTGGCCAGCGATCCGCCCGTCAGGAGGCGCAGCACGTCCGCGCGCTCGTCAAGCGCTTTCGCACCGCGCTGGTTCTCGGCCCGCATCGCGTTTGCCGCCTTGGCCAGGATCTGCGGAAGCCGGCCCCGCTCTGGACCTTCGAGATACGGCTCCATCTCGTCTGCGATGTCGGCCAGTACATCGAACGATACAAACGGGCTAGGTGTCGTTAGGAGGGAGAAGATGAAGTGTCCGCGATCATCCGGATCGATGATCCAATAGTTCGCGACCAGGCTCACCGCGCAGACGAGCGCAGCAATCTCAGGAAGGAACAGCAGCCCGACGCGGCCATAGACGTGGTACGGAATGCCGGCCTCGGCCAGCTCAATCTCATAGGGAACAAGGTGACTGAAGTTGCGCGCCAGCATTGCGGTTTCGCGGAGCCGTCCTGCGTTCGCGTACGCCGCGAGCAGCTCGACAACCCCGGAGTCTTTGCCGGGCTTCAGCGGCATGCGTTCAACGCGCGTCTGTGGATTCTCGTTGTGCGCGATAACGAGCCCGTCCGGGAGATCCTTGCCCAGAGTGATCGCGTTGTTGGCGAGCATGGCCACCTCGTGGCCAAAGCGAAACGTGCGACTCATCGGGTACTTCACGCACGGAGAGAAGACCTTTTCGAACTCCTTCGTCATCAGCGAGACTCGACTTCCCCTGAAGCCATAGATCGCCTGGCGACTGTCACCCACGCACACACATGACGCGCGGCTGCCTACCAGGCCCTTGACCATGTAGAAGCTAATCGCGTTGATGTCCTGAAACTCGTCGACGAGGATGTCGTCGTAGCGGTCAGCGAACATGTGCCACAGATCGGGATGATCTTCGAGGAAGCACATAGGCCGATAGATCAGGTCGTCGAAGAAGATGACGCCCCGTTGTGCCTGCTCGCGGACCAGCGCGTAGAACGCCTGCACGTAGGGCCGGCAATCATGGTTGAAGTTGCCGTTGTCGAAGACGGTTTCCGCGCTCTCAAGCTGCGCCTTCACCAGCGTGATGAACTGCTTGAACCCCTGGAACTCGGCCGGTGTGAAGAAGCCGCCCTTGCCAGCCTGCATCCACGCGGCTTTGAGGGCCTTGCGGGCGAACCCGTCTTCAGTCTTGCCTGAGGTCACCAACTTCTCGCGCGGTAACGCGCCACAGGCCACCAAACCCTTGAGGATGCGGTAGCCAACCGAGTGCAGGGTTTTGACTTCGGGGATCGCGCTGGCGTCGCCGATGGCGCGCTGAAGCCTCGCCTCGAAGCTCACCTGCGCGCTCTTGTTGAACATCAGGACCAGCATGGTCGAGGGATTGGAGCCCGTCTTGATCATGCGACGTAGCTTGGCCACCAAAACCGTCGTCTTGCCCGATCCGGGGCCAGCTTCGACCAGGGCGTGGCCATGCTGATGGCGGACCACTGCCTTCTGCTCTTCTGTCAGTTCCCTTTTTCCGCCACTGCTCACGGGCGCGTTCTCCATGCATAGAAAAGCGGCCGTACGCGCGGGGGCGCGACGGACGCGAAGGTCGTAAGGATTCTTGACCGTGCCTGCTGGACGTAAAAATTAGGCGGCGTTTGTGTCGCGGCCTGAGACGTCAGTGGACGGAAGGGATTGCCGTGGCAATCGCACCGTGACCCGGTGCTCGCCTTTGGCGGAAGCTCAGCAATGAACCCGGGGAGTTGGATTCATGGATCAGCGCCCGCGCTTCTGTCTCTCGGAGAGATGACGGCCGTGGGTCGCCGCTTTCGCGGCGCCCACGGGGTCAAGGGTGATGGGTTAGTGCGGCAGTTTGGCTGCCTTGAGGGCAACCTGGTTGAACTTCTGCCGGACAACCTGGCTAGTGTCTAACCCCGCATCGGACAGATTCAGTCCGGTGGGGATGAGGGCCCGTTCGGAACTCGAAACAGCAGGGCCACGGGATGAACGAGGAAGGAGCAACGGCGCATTGCCGTACCGCTTATCCTGCTCAATCATGGCGTGCACCCCCTTCTGAAGGGTCTTCCATACCGTCCTGAGTTCCATGTCCTACCTCGGGTAGCTGCCAGAGCTGCATCCATACGATACGGCTGCCACGGATGAACACGCCATCCGACGCCGGTTGCAGCTTGATAGTACCCGACTCGTCCACCGTTCCCAATCGGCTTAGGTAAATGTCGGTGTAGCGATCACTTCGACTGGTCGCTGCTCGGCCGTCATAGAGCCCGGTGATGGTTGTGCCGTCCTCGAGTCCCACGATGACCACCCGGGTGTCCCCAGAGTTCAGCGTTAGCCACGCGGCGTCCCACGCGTTCACGAAGCTCGGCAGCGGCTGGAGCCGATGCAGATCCCACGTGCCCTTACTGATGCGTCGTGCGAGCACGGCGATCAAGCGGAAGGGGAGCGAGACGAGGTTGTAGCGAATGCTGACAGCCGACACGAAACCGGCGACCGCCGGAATCACGAAGATCGTCAGACCCCAGGTGATCGGGGAACCGAGCAGAGCAAGCGCTAGCTCGTTTGCCGACTTAGTCTTGAGCAGTGAGGAAGGATCAAGCCCAGCCCATGCAAGTAGCACCCAACTGAGTGCAACCATGATGAGGCTGTGGACGAGCCACTGGACCACTGCGTTGTTGATGTCCTTGGGGTCATCTACGACGCTAAAACGCCGACGGCAACGCCCAAACACGTACCCGGGCGTGATGGTCAGAATGACCACCAAAAGGCCCTTGAGGGTGGTAAGGAACTCCATAGGTTTCTGTCTCCAATGCCGGCGGACCGGCTGTTTAGAAACCCACGGGCGCACCTTCCCCTTGGGGAGAGTGCTCCCCGTGGGGTGGTGGTGTAAGCGCAGCGGTTGCTGTGCCCGGTCTTGACGCGCTAGGCGCCGTTGGTGAGTCCGCGCCTGAAAGCGGCGAGGTCTCGTTCTCGTTGTTGGCACACTCGTTCGAACGCCGCCTCGAAGGCCTCCTTGTAGTGGCCAACGACGGTGAGGTTCAGGCAGCGATTTGGACCGCAGAAGATCCTAGCCATGAAACGAAGCTGCTGCTCACGCTCTGTCTTTAGCCACGCCAGGTATTCGCGACGGTCACCTGCGAAGTTCGCCGGGGGCGAGAACATTGCGTTCTCGCCCTCGGCGCCCGGTGCTGTGTCGATTCGCGAATAGTCCCGAATCATTACGCAGCCATCCGTTCAAGTGCTTCGATCGGCTGCCCCATTTCCCGAAGGACCTGGCGCAGCTTCATCTTCCACTGCAGGAAAATGGGCAGTCGCTTTGCAGCTTCCAAACCCATCACGCGCACGACGTCGTCCCAGTCGATGGACTTCGCGTCTTCAGGGATAGCGAACGGCGGGAGCAAACCCGTCGCACGCCGCCCTTCGTTGCGAGCCCGGTCAACCAGCTCGTACGTTGATACCTGCCCTGCCATGCCGCGGTCTCGGTCGCCAAACACAATTACGACTTTGGCCCAGTCGGGCAGAACAACGTTACGGAGCAGGCCGGCGTCCAGCGTCGACCACATCGGAATGCCAAGGTCACGGACCATGGCCCTTGCTGCATACGACGACTCCAGGCCCTCACCAATTCCCAGGACGGGAAACTGGAAAGTGTCCAGACGAACGGCGCAGCCGCTTGGTGCACGATCTGAGACATGGGTCTCCTGCTTACGTGCCTTGGGTACATCGGCCTTCCCTCGGCCGTCACGCTTGAGGTAGGTGCGATGGAGGGTTACGGGTCGGCCGTTGATGTCTTCCAGCAGTGCAACCTGCGCTGGAAACTTTCCGAGGTCGCCCACGGGCTGCGGATCCACATAGCGAAGGCTGGGGTGGAAACGGACGTTCTGGATGTCGGAGCAATCGGGCAGACCGCGCGACTCGATCCAGTTGCGCATCGGCTGAGAGCGGGGGTGCTTGGGGTCGAATGTCCCTTCCCACATCCAATTCAGACGATCGCGGACCTTAGCGTCGGCCCTTGCGATCTCCTCGGGGCTCGCCTCTGGACGCTCGACCTTCTTGACGTGATCCGCAACGAGCGAACCGCCGAGAAAGTCGATGACCATCTGCTTAGCTTCCATGAACGTGCAGCTGTGATACACCATGATCACGCGAAAGCCGTTGGCCATCGTGTTGTCGCAGGTGCAGATGCAGTGCCCAGTCTCCTCGAAGTCCTTGCCGATGCGGAAGTCCGGTTCGGACTTCTTCACCTGCACACGACCGTCGCCCAACACCTTCTTGGTCAGCTTCCCATCGCCATGATTGTTGATGGGGCACGCGACTTTCTTGCGCGGTCCGGCGTTGATGGCGTCCTGCATGCCGGGAATGATCCCCGCCAACACAGAGCCCCAACGACCCTTGAGGTTCCTCAGCAACTGCTCAGTGATTTCCTTCTCTCGCCGGTAGTTCTCTTCGCGCTTTCGCCGAATATCTGCTTCGCTCTGGTACATAGATTTTCCTAATGGGCCGCGCGCGAAGTTGCGTGCGCAAAGTGAGCCGTCTGTACAGCCTGGTGAACCGCAGCGCGGCGCAGACCGTTGGCATACCGGAAAGACGGGGAATCCGGATCGAGATGAATGGTGAGACCTTCGCAGCGAACCTCTGAGAGAGGCGCACCGAGCGGATCGCGTACGCTGACGACCATGTCGCAGAACACTGTTTCACTGGAGGCGAGTGCTTCCAACTTCTGCAGTGCGGCTCCAGAGCGCGCCCCGTGGAAGGGATCACTCAGGCTGCTGACGTAAGCGACCTCAATCACGTGACCGTCATTGGAAGCCCTTCGGGCGACCTGACAACGGTTGATCTTGAGATGGCTGGCCAGGCGCTGGAGCAGCATTTCAGCTTTGCCGTGGGCCTCGTTGAAGATGCTGGCTGCCGCTGCCCTGATGGCTTCGACCTTGTCGGGATGATTGGCCGGGTGGCCAGGCATTGCATCGCCACAGACACCCTCGATGTCGATGTCGCCGGACCAGTATTGGACGCGGGATTCTCGAAGGAGGGAAACGGCGGTGAGGCACCCCATCGCAGCCAATTGCTTGGCCAGGTGGAGCCGGGAGAACGAAGCGGTGGTGAAGCTCAGGCGAAACGGCGATCGCGAAGGATCGACGGTCAGGCTGTCGAGATGAATGCCAAAGGCGTCGAACAGCCGCAGTAGTGCGTCAGTCAGGGACTGATGGGACATGGGGAACTCCTATTAGGAGCGAACCAATGCCCGTGCGGGCGAATTGGCCCGCAGAGGGTGAGCGCCGATTGGCGCGAGTCGGGATGAGATCCGGCATTGCCAGATCGGGTGGTGCGGGTCGGACTGTGAGGCTCCGATTACCTTCTCGTGGCAGGCCACGTAAAGAACATGAGGAAGGGCAGCCCTTCCCGATGCGCTCTTGGTTCCATCATAAGAGCGAGTGCCGCTCCCCGATAGTCTGGGGAGCGGCCTTCGCAATCAGGCAGCCCGAAGCAAGCGCTGTCTGAGTAGTGCCATCAAAGTTAGCGGCAATTCGCCCACTTCCGTGATCGAAAGCCAGTGGTTAAAGAGCCCCTTTCCTGCGTCGGTGCCGATTCCGAGGCCGTAGACCTCGATACCGTCATTCTCGGCAGTCTCGATCGCCATCTGTGTGAGTTGGCGCGAATCCGGCTCACCGTCGGTGTTGACGATCAACACCATGCGGTCGCGACCGGTCTTGAGGAGCATGCGGTGTGCCAGCGTGATCCCCTCGTGCATCGGCGTTGAGTAGCCCGGCGCTGCAAGGTTGAACTGGTCCATGCAGTGCCTCGCCTTCTTACCGAACGGCTTGAGGATCTGGTTACCCGGAAAGGTGATCGCGCCACAATCGACGCCATCGATCCCGTCCAGGGCAACGCAACTCGCGTATAGCGCCTGCGAGCTGAGGACAATGCGCTGCTGGGTTTGCATTGAACCGGATATGTCCTCTGCAAACGCAACAGCGGTGTTGACCTCGATGACCTCCGAGAGGTGCTTGAAGATCCTTCCATCCCCTGTTCCCACGCGGGCAAGGTGGCGGTTGGAGATCTTGCGACCCTTCGTTTGGATGCTCGTATTGCGGTGTGCGTTCGCCTGCATTTCAGCCGTGAGCTTCATGCGGAGCGGACCTGTCACAGCCAACGCTTGGCCCATGTCGTACGGTTCAGGGGCGAGCTCGATGCCATCCGTCGAGGACGTGACATCGATCGTGAGCGCCTCACCGGTCATCTGCAGCGTTTCGCAGTCACCGTCGCCATCGTCCTCCACTTCAGCGATGATCTGCTTCAGCGCGGCTCGGATAACATCACCCTTGTCGCCGTATGCCTGGTCGATGTCCTGACCCTGCAAAACGGCTTCCATAGCGGCAATCTGGCCAGCCAGATCATCACCGGTACTCGGCTCCTGATCTTGGCCATCTTGCTGAGGGCGGTCACCATCGTCCTGATCGGACCCAGTTCGGCCATCGTCGCCGTCCGAAGACGGTTGCTGGCCATCCTGACTCTGGTCACCGTCATCGTCATCGCCGGCGTTTCCGGACTGCCCGGACTGGCCGGACGGACTGGGCTGCTGGCTCTGCTGCTGCTTTGCCTTCTCGATCTCATCCACCAGAAGGTCGCGAATTTGCCCTGAAAGGGCGTAGGCGTCCTCCGTATCGATGAGCGATCCAATACGCGGAAGGATCGCATCGAGACGTGTGAGGAGCGTGGCAGGAAACATCTCCTTGACCACTTCCTCTGCAGCAATGGCCGAACTTCCCAGGGAACGGGTCCCCCGGTGGTCGCACCATGCACGATGAGCAAGGTAGTTGGTGAACGCGGTGATGGGCGCGTCCGTTGGTTTGGAGTCAGCGTAGTGCCCTGTCACGAACATCGCGTGGTTGAGGGCGTCGAGGTACTTGCGAGCACCGCCGTACTTCCGGATGTGCTCATTCTCCTCTCGGACGTCTTCGATGATGCCAAGGATGCGGTAGGTCAGTGGATCGCCCTTCTGCGCCTTGCCCACCACCGAGAAATCAGAGTCCTCGATGTGCCCGAGTTCATGGTGGAGAAGGCCATAGGCCAACGTCAGCATGAGCACAAACGTATCCACGTCCGTTTCGTCCGCCGGTACGGGGAGGTCCATCAGGTAGATGGTCTCGCCATCCGTCGCACCGAGCTCGTGGCCGTGCTTGATGCGTACGTTCTTGCCCAACTCACCGACGAGTGTGTTGGCAAGGATGGGGAGCGAGCCGAGGACGGCGCGACAGGAGCGTTTCATGTCCTCGGGCCGCAGAGCGGCACCGAGGAACACGTCACGCAGATACTGCTTATGGTCTTGGATCTGCATGAGGGCTATCTCCTTACATGGTCATGGTCAAGCCACGGCGACGCGCCGGTGCGGACACAACAGGGGTGGTGGGGACCGGCTCGGCGACGGTGACGTCGTCGGTGGCCGGGATCGAGAGCTCAGGCTGGACGAACAGGTCGTCCTCTTGCTGCAAGTGGTCCTCGAGAGCCGCCTTGCCGTTGGCGAGGAGCTGGTGAGGATTTGCGAGCTGCTCCAGGACCGTGACGCACAAGAGCGTGTTGGCCATGTTGAGCGTGCCTTGCAGCGGCAGCTTGGTGAGCACCGCGGCCAGTGCGTCAGCAGCCGGAGCGATGTCGTCGTTGAGGAAAGCGAAAGCCTTCAGCTTCTTTACCAAGCCGCGAACGTTGTCGAGCTGGGACTGAAGCATGCGGGACTTACCGCGTACCTTTTCGAGCTGCTTGTCAGCCGCAGCGCTGATCGACTTCAGCATCTCGGGTAGAGCCTGATCCAACATGTCCTGGTAGTAGGCGTTGCCGGCACTGCCAGGGTTCTTCGGGTCAGGAGGCGCGAGCTGAAATATGCCGAGACCAAACTTGCAACGGTTCCGGATCTGCGTGTCGGTGGGACGCGACTGAGCGAGCATGAATGCCCAATCGGGGTACTTGTCTTCCTGAGCCTGATAGGCCTCGGGAAGACGCTCGATGAGCGTGTCGAGGGCGTCCTTGAAGTTCTGTTCGAACTCGGGAGCCTTCGCCATGAACTCTTCGTATTTCTCGTGCGTCACCGCAATGCCGCCGGCACCGCGGAAGGAGAAACCCTCCTCTTTCAAGAATCGCTCAATGGCCTTACGGACGCTCTCCATACCGGCGAGCTCTTTGGAGTCAATGAGGACCTTGCGGCCGTCGGATACCAGGGTCTTCGGAGGAAGTTTGTCTTGGTCAACGTCGGGCAGATCTTGCTCGCGTTGGACTTTGACGGTGCCGCTCCAGACCTGGAGGTTGCTATTGATGATGACGAGGTGGTTGGACGGAAGAGTCTGGTGGGTGGTGGGATTGATCATGGTAGGAACCTCTGGGATGCGCTTCCCTAGAAGAAATGGCATCCGGATGCGCGAGCCGGATGTGCCGGTCTCGGGACGAGGTTCTCCCCAACCGGGAGGAACGAGTCGTCCCGATGAGGGCAAAGGTGAAATGCAGGCTGTGACCTCCTGCGTAGGTTTCTGCAAGCGACGCTTGCGAAAAGTGATACCGCCACTGCTTGACGGTGCGCGCCGCGTGGGTGCGCACTGCGAAGGAGTGAGAGTTGGACAAAGGTGCCCGAAGGCACCTCTGTCTCGTTTGGTTAGATCGTCATGCGAAGGCCGGGTCGACGGTTGGCACCTTTTCCGCTCCCTACGCGCATCGGCCGTTTGAGGGCGCGAGTCACATAGAGGCGTTCGAGGATGTCGTCGGTCAGGTGCTTCGTGACGGTGGGTGCCGCCAGCAGATCGCCGATCCTCACCTGAGCGTTGGCTCCATTAGTGATCGTCGGCGTCGTGCCTGCGGTGAGCGCGAACAACAGGGCTACCGAGTCAGCGAACTGTCGGGGGGCCAGGCACGTCAGCTTGTGCCTTTGCGGCGTGTTGCTGTAGTGAACCTGGACTCCTCCGAGAATCCACTTCGCATCCGTGACATCTTTTCCGGCGGTGCTTCCTACGTCGATACCCAGGAGAGCCAAGCTCTCCCAGATTGCGTCGAAGTAAACGCCGGCGGCCGGGTCGGTTTCGGATCCCGTCAACGAGAAGGAGATTTGATCCTCTTTCGCGTCGTCGGTGTTGTGAACGTAGAAGCCGCGATCCAGGAGTTCTTGGACTTTGGCTTTAACGAACTCCGTTACCGAACCGGAGATGAGAGACGGCGGTGTCGTCTGGTTGCGCAGTTTGGCGAGGGTTGACCCCTCACCAACACTGACGCTTCCATCGGACTCCACTACCACGCGGGCAACGATAGGCTTGCTGTCGCCTTCAAGTCGAAGTTCGATCATGATGTTCCCTTAGCCCGTGGCGAGGTCGAAGAGCGCCTTGACGGTCTGCTGCTCAGCGTCGCTGAGGACAGCTGAGTAGACGGGCTTCAACGCATACATCGGCACGTTGAAACCGGGCTTCTCCAGGTAGGACATCATCTCGACCATTTCCAGCCAATCGATCAGGTTGCGACGGCCGAAATCAAGCGTCAGCCGGTGCGTCTTGCTGGTCTGATCGACGAAACCGGTATCTCCCTTTGCCTTGCGGAGGTGATCGGCGAACTTGGCGTACTGCGCTGCCACGTCGGGGTCGGTGTCCGGAAACATCGAGAGGATGAAGTCTTTCTCGCGTTCCTGGGTCGCGTGTTCCATCACGTGCTTGTAGAAGCGGTCCAGCACGGACACATTCTGCTGACGGGTACCTGCGTAGCCACCATCCCGATCCTCGATGAAGCGCGAGTTGCAGGTGGCGAAAACGCAGAAGCCTCGCTTAGCCACGATAACGTCGCCGGACTCCGGAATGGTGTAAGTGCCGTTGTCGATGAGTTCGTTCAACGCAGCCAGTTCGCCTGGCTGGGATAGATCGATCTCTTCGATGCAGCACGGATAGCCACCTTCGGCAGCCAGCCACAGCGTCCCGGGCTCCGCGACGATGTCACCGCCGACCAGCGTTCGCTGATAGAGGGCGTCACCAGCAGTCATGCTCGGACCCCAGCTGATCTTGGGACAGGGGATGCCCTGTCGCGCAAGTCGCTGCTGGATGTACGTCGTCTTGCCGACGCCTTTGGGACCCATAAGAAGGATACCGCGGCGTGGCTGGGACGGCAGACGCTCCCACTCCCGATTCATCACGATGTTGATGAGCCGGTCAAGCTCAAGATCATCGAAAACGTAGCGGTCGTTGATGGGACTGAGGTGCTTATGCTCCTTCGTGCCAGCGTAGACGTAGCAGGCTTGGTCGGCGTACTGCGGCATACCAAGCGTGCCCAGGTCACTGGTCGTGATCTGGTACGTGCGGCCTTCGGTGTTGGCGGCGAAAAGTTCCGGGAAGTCGTTCTGCTGTGCCTGCAGTGCTGCGGGCGAGAGAGCGAGGTTGGCAAGGGCGTGGTTGTACATAGTTCTCTCCAGAGATTTAGAAAGGAGAGATCACGCCCTGGGGAGGAGTGATCTCCCCGGTGGGGTTGTCAGGCAGCGAGTGCTGCCCGCGATGGGTGACCGAACACGCGGTCGATGATGCGTTGGATGCCCGAGTCGAGCGGATCGACGTTGAGCTGAGGTTGCGGCAAGCGGACTTCCGTGCGGGCGTCTTCTGGGTCGAAGCCAAGGGCATCGGCACATTCGACGAACGACAGCGGGGTCTGCTGATCGGAGAGGATCCATTCGATTGCGTCGTGGTCACCAGATTCGGCGGCCAGGATGGCTTCGCGGAGCACCTGTGCGTGGGGCAGTTCTGCTCCGTACGCGTTGGCGATCCAGCGCTTGGCCATGCTACGAAGGATGTCCGGGTCCTGCTGGCCAACGTCGATGAATTCGCCCGAATCGGGATCCTTCATCTCCATGTTGAACAGCCGGCAGCACTCCTCGAACGAGAACGTGGCACCAGGTTCGTTGCGAAACATCCAGGCGATGATTTCAGCAGCGCGAGTGGACTTCTTCTCACACATGGCCTTGAGCGATTCCATCGATTCCTTGAGCAGAATCGAATGCAGGCGGTACATGCCCTGCTCACTCCAGTCGAGCGCGTTGCTGGATTCTTCCTTGGTCGCGTGTGGACGGTAGGCGATCTTCCGAGGCGTGGCGCGGCACTTCAGTTTCAGGCTGTACTGCTTTCCCTTAATGCGACGCTGCTTCGGAGCTGCCTTGCGTTGGCGCTTCTGTTTGCCGCCTTCGCTGGCGAACAATAGGAGCTGATGGACTTCGATGCGGTGCTGCTCGGTCGGGGTTTCTTCCAGACGATGAGCGGCGACGATGCGGCGTGCACGGACGAGAACGGGCGTGCGAAGCCGCGCAACCACGTGGGTCGCGAACTTAAACATGGGTGGATCTCCTCTGGCTGCAAGAACGGCCGAGAGGAGTCCCGGAGCGGGAACTCAGCCCGGCCGGGTGGGGTTACGTTGGAAGGATTCCAACGTGCTGACTGTGACCCTCAGCGGGGGTATCACCTGCGAGGCAGGTAGAAAACGAACCGAAGCAGCCAGAGGAGGGTTGCCCGGTGTGCAAATTATTACCACAGGGAGGTCGTGTCGGCAATGGATCACGTGTCCCGTTTAGACGGCAGCCAAACGGCCGCTATGCTCAACAGTTGCCCTTCACGGAGGAACAGAAAACATGCCGCGTCACGTAACGATCCCTGCTCCCGAGGGATTCCCTCTCTTTGGCTGGACCGAAGAGAAGGTTAAGGAGTACATCATCGAGAAGCCGCTTGACGTTGGTGAGGTCATGACGATTCTGAGCACCCATGGGGGCATAACTCACTACAGGCTCGCGCGGGTCGAGGCAGTCAATGTCGGCAAGCAGCGGCGCGTCGTGCTCTCGCGAGCGGGCAGCAGTGGGGGTACGGCCTTTCATCGCTCGGGCAAGAATTGCTTCATGCCGACCGGACAGTCGCGGATGCTCCCTCCCCTCGCGGAACTGCCGGAGCTGAATCTCGAACAGGACGTCATCTTGGACGCGCTGTACGGCGTCCCTGGGCGCCCGCGGGCACCAGGGAAGGAATAGGGGTCCAAAGAAAGAGAAGTGGCGAGCTGGCCCCGGACGGAGGTCAGCTCGGCACTGGTAGATCGGTGAGTGCCCGGCGTCGTAGACACGACGCCGGGCGATGTGGTGGTGGATCAGGCAGCCCGACGGTAGTGGTTGGAGAGGAATCCCTCCATGTAACCAAGACCTTCGAAGCCAACCCAGATCTTCGGATGGTCCTTCCAGAGCTGGTACGCCATGGCCAGGTGACACAGGATCGAAACGCATTCGTCGTCCTGCGGCGTCAGACGGACGCTGTAGCCGCCGTAGGCGCACGGGGTGAGGACACGTTCCCGCTTGAGCTGGGAGAAGTACTCCGAGCCCGCGATAGCCTCCTCTGCGCCGTACAGTGTCAGCAGCGAATGCATCAGCGGCACCAGTGCGTCGTAGTGAGCGACAGGGCGTTGCAACAGGCGGCGGTAGCGCTTGATGTAGCTTTCTGCCGACACGTATCCGCTGCTTCCCATGTTGCCGATGTGGATCATGCCGCCTTCGGCATCCCACGATGCCTTGGTGATCTGCTCGATGATGTCGTCCACGCTGCCGAAGGCCCTAAGGCCCCAGGATCGCGCACGAACCTCACGAGTACGACCGTCCGTGCCCCGCTTCATCGTCGTGCAGTTGGAATCGCCCGATTCGACAATCGCGAGGTACAGGTGATCGCGGATGCCAGCCGGGACCGTGATACCGGCGGTGCTCTGAAGTGCGCTCATGTCGAGTGACAGGGCGACGTGCTTGTATTCGATGTGAATGCTCACAGTGAAGACTCCTCGATGAGAAATCCGCGCGCACGCCCCCTAGCGGGAGTTCGTGCCCGCGGAGGGTTGGTTAAATTGCAGGGTTGTTAGAACAACTGAGCCATTGTCGGGGACGGATTGGCCGCGTCCAAACGTGCGGCAAACTCGGCGTGGACGATGGCAGAGAAGTTCTGGTACTGGGACAGCACCGCCAGGCCTACCACGTCCGCGAGTAGGTCCTCACGGTCGTCGCTTAGCTTAGGGATCACCGCTGCCCAGTGACTCTTGTTGAACTCGTCGCATTCCGGCTTCGCACCGCGGTGGCTGAGCCATTCGCGTGTGCGCTCCGAGTCGCGAACGAACTCGTCCCTGTAGAACACGTCCATGGTCAGGGGTTGGATGAGATCCAACGCCGCCTGACCTTGGATGGCGTCTGCAAGAAGCTTGCGGTGCATAGGAATGTAGTCCTCCGGCTTGATGACCTCACCGGACTCGCCATTGCCCACGCGTAGGTGTCCGCGAACCGTACCCACGCTCCGATAGCAGGCATGTCGGATCTGGTGACTGTCACTACCGGCAGCTCGGAACTCCCAACGTGATTGTCCGTTGGACTCGATCTTGGAGAAGGTCAGGTAGACCACGTTGTCGCCATAGCCAATGGACTCGGCGTGATACGGCCAGTACTTCTCGATAGTCGATTTAGCGGGCAGCAGGTCGAATTTCAGGACCACGGTGCTGCGTTCAATGGAGATCATGGGTACGTCCTCAGGTTAATGACCGTTGGACTTCGCACCGGAGGGCGTGAAGCCCTCGGGCGGGTGGGTGAATCCGGCTGTGAGCCCCGGAGATGGCTACCTGCAATGCAGGTGGTGAAAGGTCTTCCTGACGGGCCCGGCGCGCAGACCGGTCAGGAAAACCTCTCGTGACGAGAGGTGTGCCAAGAAGGCAAAAGGAGGTGGCCAGGTCATTCGCAGACTGGCATTTCCTCAGGGATACCGGCCTGTTCATCGTAGAAGGCCATCCAGTTGTGAACGGCAGCCTCCGCGTGATGCAGTGCTTCGGTGTCGGAGCCATATGGCCCATGGGTGTACGCAGGGTCGAACGACGCGCGCCCCTTCTCGCGGGCGACCACGGCCATGTAGGTGGCGATGGTTTGCTCGCTGCCCGAGATAGGCTTCAGGGTGGTCTCGGTGGTTACCTCCCATTTGCCGTCACTGGTGGTGATCCAGTGACCATGCTTGTAGGTGGTGGTGTGCATCTTAAGTCTCCTTCGCGAAGCCGGGTGCGACGTCGTGTCGACACCGGACAACGCTTGTGGGAAGGTGATGCGGCGGGTAGGCTCCTCTGCCCCGCATGGAGGCAAACAACCTTGGAACGTCTGAACAACGGACGCATTCACCTCGACGACGCCGAATGGCGGATCGTGAAGGCGTTCGCTCGGCCATGGATTGGCCAAGCAACCACCGCTCTCGAACTTAACGAGTGTTTGGTGGAGGCCCGCAGCAGGCTTTCGCCTGAGCTGCGGGTCGACCACGCCATCGCACTCGGTCTACTCGAACAGTTCGTCTCCGAAGCCAACGAATCACTGCTTACGGGAACTTGTTAGGCCCGGTTGAACTTGGACTTTGCATTTCTCGTAGAGCTCAGGGCATGCGGCCATGATCTTCGGTGACCCTTCCATGATCAGCATGATGCGCTTGGCCATGCGGATGTCACTGGTGGCCACGTCGATCAGGATCTCGATGCCCTTCTTGACGTCGTCGTGATCTCCGAAGATCACCTTGATTAGCGCCTCCGCCAGTTTGCGGCTGATGGCGCCTTCGTCCCACAGCTCTTGCTGACGCACAGGACGTCGGTTGATGTCTTTCATGGTGCATTCCTCAGGCGACGGTCCCCTCCCGACGGGAAGGGTTTCCCGTCAGGGGTGGTAGTGGTCGCCTATCAGCTCTGGGAGAGCGTCGAGGAACGGTTCGATTTGCTGCGCGGCTTGTACTTTCCGTACGCAGCGCGACGGACCAGTTCCTCCTCGGCTTTATCGAGGAGGTGAGCTGCCTCACGGTACGACGGAGTTTCGCCACGGAGGACGGTGATCACTTCTTCCAGGCCGGCGCGGCGCTGGAGCAAGTCGTCCTGGTCCATGGACTGGAACGAAGCAAGATCGAAGTCGAGATTGATGGACATGTGCGTTTCCTTCCCGATGTGCCGATCGGGTGCAAGAAGAGCGCTCCCCGTGGCACGGCGGGGAGGTATGACACCCGCCAGAAAACGAACACGACCGATCCCGACGGGAAGGCGTATGCGTTCCCGGCGGGAGAAAGGATGAGAAGCCCAGCGGAATGCCGGACTGCTTAGGGGTGATCAGAGATCACTGGAAGAAGATCGAATGGGAATCCATTCTGGGGATCTGTCTCGAGGACAGAAGCGGCCGTTCAGGCGGGCCTCGTCACCTTGAGTGGTGTGAACACACACTCGGGAAATTCATCGGCGCTACGCCGTGTGTTGAACCGTAGCGACCGCGCATTTCTGTGTCAACTGGAACGTAGGGCGCCGGCAACGGCCGCTGTGAGAAGCCGGCGGAGTTGGTTCGGATCATCGTTTGGGTGATGCTCCACCAGTCCGACAACGCCCGGCAGCGACTTCATGCGCGGGTGGGTAATCGCCTTGGACGCCAGGTAGTCTGGGTCCTTATCGAGGCCCATAGTCTCCACGATGATGCGCTTACCGCGCGGCAGCCAGAGCACGAAGTCGGGATGGCAACTCGTGCCGTCGGGGAGCACCTCGGGGAAAAGCGGTTTCTGCAGCTGGACCTCGACGTTGAAGGTGTCCGGCTTCACCCAGTAGGTCAGCTGCGAAAGGAGGATCTCGGCGGTTTCCCTTTCCAGTCCACTATCGACGGCAAGGAGAACGGATTTGCTCAGGCAAGGGTGCGCATAGGCGTTGACCAGGCTGAAGGCCTTCTCACCGCGCGGCTGCGCAATCTGGGCGATCACCCAGAACGGTCCCGCGTTCCCCTTGGTGTAGCCGGGGCGCTTCACGTCGCCACGCACATTCACCGTGGCCACCCGATCCTCGCTCGTTCCACGCCACAGGAGTTGAGTCTCGTTGGGACTGACCTTTTCGATCTCGTGCACGATGCCGACGAACAGACCTTGCGGGCGCGTCCCGCTCGGAAAGCGTCCCGAGATCGCCGGCATGTTCTGCATGAGCTTCGAGAGCCCCGGCAGGAACGTGCAGCCCACGTCGCGTAGCTTCAGCCTGGGTGCCACGGCCTGGTCGAGCAGAGCGTCGAGTCCCGCGTAGGCGTTCTTCGTCTTGCTCTGGGCGTGATGGCCCTTGCGGGTGATGACGTCGGAGGGCAGCACCGTGGTGTAGCCCACGTCCGTCAGCGCCGTGAAGAGGAGGCGCGCGATCGCAGGCACATTGGACGCGGGACTGCGAGGCGCCTGGGAAGGCGCAGCAGGAGCGCTTTGGGAGACATCCTGCGCCACCTGGTTGAGCAGGAGCCAGCGGCCTTGCCAGGGTTTCATGACTCCGTCGACGCCGTCGGATGCGGGACGCTCCGACTCGGTGATCTCCACCCAGAACGGACAGGCTTCGGCGTGCGGCGTCGCGCCGTGTCGCCAGATGTGGATCTGCCCATCGCGCAGACGTGGCGCCATGAGCGGAGGTGGGTCCACCTCCGATGGGCGGCACCCGCACGCGATCCAGTGCTGCTGGTCTCGAAGGTCCATCAGGCCCTTGGTCGCACGCTGACGATCCGTCTCGCTGGGAGACGGATGATTGCCAAAGCATCGGACGAGCGCGGCCGCCAGTGCGGACTCGATGTCGCCGAGGATGTGAGAGCGGTCGTGTAAGCGCAACTTGGTCATGGAGACCTCGTCAAATGGCCTGGTTCGAGGACGCGCATCAAGCATGCCCTCGAAAAAGGCCACTCAAAAGAGTGGCGAAAGGAACGATACAACTGGTTGTAGGGTGGTTGGAGTGGGTGTCCAGATTTATCGGCAAGTATTTCCAGCCTTATGGGCGAGAAATACAGGCTTTTAGGTTGAGCGGGAACGCGGTGGCCGGACGTGCAGGCCATCGCGAATCTGCTTGGAACACCACAGGTGGAAATCGCACATGGTCGTGCAAGGGGTGCAGTAGGAGTCCAGGCTACGGCGAGCGAATCGCTTTCGACGGATGTCGTCTGCAATCCACAGGCGCGACTGGATGTACTCCTCCACCTGCTCCGGCGTACGCGCCGGGACGAGGTGCATCGGTGCGACGACCGGGCCTTCCGCGTCCTTTTTCTGCGGCACCGGCCGCTTCACAGCATTGAGGAATCCGACCTTGTCGATGCTCGCAATCCCCAAGGATTCCTTGTGGGCGTCGAGAACCAACTGCTGACCCGTGAGCTGGCCAGAGTTCAGGGCGAATAGCTCCGTGGAGTCCTGGGACGGAGTTTTTACGTCCAGGATCACCACTTCACCGTCGGGGGTCATCACAACGAGATCGAGGATCGCGGTGTAGACGACATTCCGAGGAAGCCGCACGCGCAACTCACGTTGCACAAGTGGCATGCCCTGAAGGTCGACCATCACCTCGAGCCCGGAGACCTTCCACCATTCGACGAAACGCGAGAGCAGAAGCTCCCCCGTCGCGAGAATGTCGTCGTGGCCCTTCCAGCGTGTGCTGAAGTCGACAACGCGGGTGGCCGCCCATTCCTTGTACGCGCTGACGAAGATCGCATTGGCGTCCACGGAGAGTCCGTAGAGGTCAGCGATGACGAAGGCGGAAACGGCCTGATCAAATGCGGAGCCGAACCCAAGGTTCACGGAACTCGTCACGGATTCGAGACGGTCACGGTAACGGTACGCATAGGCGGCGCCGCACTTCTCCATCAGGGTCGATGAGGAGTGGGACAGGTAGACATCGAACTCAGCCGAACCAGGTGGCCGAGCCGATGCTACCGACGCTTGTGAAACGACTGCGGTAGTCATGGTTGGCTCCTTGTTAGGCTGCGGCCGATGCCGACGGGTTGGTGCAAAGCTCCTTGTAGAAGGTGCGAAGGTGCAGAGCGGAGTCGAACTGTTCCGGCACAGCCACGCCCTTGTGCTGGGCGCGATTGATGGCCTGACGGAGCAGGTTCGGGTTCAGCTCCTCACCGTTGGCGGCCTTCGGTGCAGTCGAGACGCCCTGGAGGGCGATCGGTGCGGCGGAGGCGACCGACTGGGTCGGGACGGGTGTCGACGGGGCCGCGATAACGACTTCGGGTTCCGACGTGGCGGGCGTTTCGACTGTGGCGCTTGCGCGTTGGTCGACCGCTTCGTCTGTTCCTTCCGTTGCAGCCGGCCGTGCGGCTTCTTTCGAAGCTACCTTGCCAGGCTTGGTGCGGGTCTGCTTCGAGGATGTTGGTGCAGTCACGTCAGGCTTCGAGGCTTCGGGGACATCAAGTGCAGCGGTGTCGCTGCCCTCCCCTGTCGCTTCGTTGCATTCAATGGCTGCCGGTGCGTCACTCTGCGCTTGCTCCGGGGCGGTCTGCGTGCCTGCCTGCTTGGCCTTCTCGATGAGAGCTTGGGCTTCGGCGGGCAGCTTGTTGCGGGTGCCGTCGGACGGCGTGGAGATGGCGGAGACTCCATTGCTGTGAGCGTTGCCGACTACCGGAGCCGGTGCCTGCTTCTGCTCGCCGCGAGGGGCGTCTTCACCCGACGTGGAACCCGGGAGACCGAGTGCCTCGTAGAGCTTGCCACGGACCTGCGAGTGACCTTCGGAGAAGGACGATGCCGAGTTGATGATCTTCAGGAACTCAGCGCTTGCGATGAGCCTCTGCTCGGGGTCCCGGAGGAACGCCTTGAAGAGGATCGTCGGCTGGATGGCCATGACCTGGCGGCCGTTACCATCGTCCACGAAGGTATCCGGATCGGGCAGTTCGAGCTTGCCCATCTCGGAGGTCACTTCCAGTGCGTAGCCCTTCAGTGGGCTGAACACATCGAGAAAGCGCTGAGTGCGGTGGTGAACACCGAAGATGTGCACGGGAACACCGTCGCGAACGACGGGGCAACCGAGACGATCCACCATCGGACGAAGCTCTTCCGCAGTGGGTTCGACGTCCTTGAAGGGACCAAAGGCAATTTTCATGGGTGTACTCCTCAGTCGGGTCCGGCCATTGGCGCGGCGTCCTGTCCCGACGTGATGCAAGAAGCCCCGGACGGGGGATTAGAGGTGAGTTACCAGTTGCGAGCGGTAAAGTGGGTTTCGAACGCGTCTTCAGGCATGTCCTTCTGACGGTTCTTTGTCGCTGCATCGTCTTTGGCGTCAGCGAACGAGGGTGTGGAAGGCTTCAACTGCTGTTCCGGACCCTGCGCACTTTGGCGTGGCGGGGGCGGCATGCGCTGTTGACGTTCCGTCTTCACCGGAGCTTGCTGCACAGGCTGTTGGGCCTCCGGAGCCGGTTCCTGGAGAGCTGCGTCTGCGGTCACCGACGCCTCTACGAGCACGTTGATGGTGGTTGCGCGGATGAAGTGCCAGTAACGGCGTCCGGCGGGGCCATCGTCTTCGTCGACGAGTTGCTCGCCCGACACGAGGATGCGTGCGTCCTTCTTGAGCTTGTCCCTGTAGTAGGGGAAGCCATCAGCCGGGACCTCGAACTTGACGTTGAACCAGGTCATGCGACTGCGAAGATCGTTACCACGGCGGTACAACTTGCGACTGCCAATGCGAAGCTTGAAGCGATAGGTGGTTGGAGTGGCCGAACCTTCAGGGAATGCCTTGTACTGCGCGTCCTCCCATACGGTGCCGGAAACGGTGTGGATGTTGGTGTCTTGAATCACGCTCATGGAGTCTTGCTCCGAGATGGTTCCATGGTGACCCGTCGATTGATTTTGGTTTATCGGCAGGCTTGGGCTCTGCTCCGTCCCAGTTGAACAGCTCTGGTGGCGAAGAGAAGTTGATGGGGGAATTGAAGGCTCCCTCTGACCCTTTTGGTGGCGATCGCCACGAAAACCTGTCGACTTATGCATGGGTGTTCTTCGTACAGAGCCTGCCGATCAGGCTCTCCAGGAAGAACACCCGGTGGCGTCCCACCGGGTGCTTGGGTCAAGCGGTGCGCCTTGCGTCATGCGGCCGGCGCGATCACTGCGGGTTCGCGGATGTGATCCATGAATCCCGCGTGGCGGGCCCAGCGCATCACGACGCCCGGTTCAATGCTCTCCTCCGAAGTGCGGATCAGCTCTTCAGCACTTTGGCGAGCAAACTCTTCACGGCGCGGGGAATTCTGCAAAGTGACCATCATTGGAAATCTCCATCGTTAACGGGGCCAGGTCCCCACCAAAGGAGCCGCGAGCAGCTGCTTTGGTGGGAACCTGGTCGTCACCGTGGAGGTGCCGGTGAGCACAGCTCCGGGCGAATGGAATCCATTCGCCACGGAGCGGGCTTACTGCGAGATCAGTCGTTCGAGCAAGTTGCAGCTTCCACCGGGACGTTACCGGTAGCGGCCGCTTCGACGACTGCGTCGATCTTGTTGGTCTGGCCAGAGGCGTAGGCAACAAGACCCGAAGCACTGCAATTCCTGGTTGCAGCCGTTTCGGCAGAGTGATGCGAGTGAATCAGCACCTTCGCGGCGCCGACGACGAGCAGGACAGTGACAACGAACACCCACAGAGCCGGGCTGGTCCAGAGGCTGGAACCTGCAGCAGTACGACCATGAGCGTTGGTATCAGCGACCCAAACCGAGCGATTGTTACGACGCATGAGGAAATTCCAATCCCGCCGTGCCGAGCGGGTAGAAGAAAAGGCAACTCCCCGTGGCACGTCGGGAAGGAAAAAACTTCCCGTGAATGCATGCGTCATCCGTGAGGATGGCGAAGCATCCCCAGGAGGAAAGGAATCTGCGCAGACGTCGCCAAGAAGGCGCGCTGTCCGAAGACAAAATCTGCGGAGGTGAATCTCGCGCGTGGGCGACCGGCGACCGGAGGTCACATCAGGCTCGCAAACGGGAGAAGTCACCTAGACGAACGCAACACTTTGCCGGAGCTGTCCGGGGTGCGTAGGTCGATGTCATGCGTCGGGGGCAGCGTCATTCCCGAGGGAACGGGCGCACGCTCGCACACGCATGGCCGGCAAAGGGCCGGGCTTAAGGCAGCAATGCTGCAGGGTCGTCACGCGACAATGCGAAGCGACGCAAGGGATTGATCCAGTGGATCGAGAGGGTAGCGCTGAGCGCCTTTGAAACACCTGTCTCTAGGAACAGGAACGGCCAGTTGGAGTGGGCCTCGTCACTCTAACGAGTCACACATGCAGAGCATGGGACTCTCGAAAAGCGGTGATGTGAGGTTATGCGCGCGCGCCGCGGGCTGTCAAGCGTCATCGACGAGGCTTCAAGAGCGGGAGACATCCTGTCCGCCCTGGACGGGAAACAAGGGGTGCTAAAGGCGGGGTTTCCGAGGGCGGTTGCAGAGGGTGCTGTTGAGAATGAGGTCACCATAGCCAAGGAGTGCCCTCGTGAGCGCTGTTCTCCAGATTCAAGAAGAAACGGCAGCACCCGCTGCCCCGCCCCGCCCCAACGTCGACCGCCAGGCCGCAAACGCGAACAAGAAGAAGCGCCGCGAGGAAGAGGCGAAATGGCGCCCGGACCACTCGACGCCCTACTGGATTCATCAGCTCGCGCTGAAGACCGACAAGGCCTCGTACGTCTATCACATGGCGTTGGTGCGCGCTCAGCAGTCTTTGTACTTCTTCTATCACACCCTTCCCGACGACGTGGACGCAGTGAGCGCGGCCGAGGCGGAGATCAACAAGCGCTTCGAAGCCATCGAGAAGCAGCTCGGTGACGAAATCGCGCGCTGCAAGGCAATCATCGACGGCATTGGTGCGGACCTCCCGACTGGATACTCCGGTGACCCGGAAATCCACGAAGTGGCGATGTACACCCCCGAGGCAAAGCGCTTCGCCACGCTGGTCGAGAACTACGATCAGCTCAATCAGCAGATGGACGTGCTGTGGTACGCAGGCCACGTCAACCGGAAGGTACGCGCCCAGAAGATGCAGGAGTACCGGAACCTGCTCGTTTCGTTCTCCCGCTGGATCTATGTCGAGAGCCGTCGCGCCAAGAACGCGGTCCGCGAGCACCGCATGATGCGCGATGCCAGCCGCATTGCGCGCGAAAAGGCGAAGGTGACTGGGCAGCGACAGGCAGACGGTGACGTGGTAACCGCGGCACCGAAGGAAGCTGCAGCTGGCGTCGCGTCGGCCAAGGCAACGAAGCGCGGACAGGCGGCCAGCGCTGAGGCCTGATGCTTAATCCAGCCCAGCTCCAAGCCGTTCGGATGCCGGGGCACTGTCTGGTGACAGCATGCCCCGGCTCCGGGAAGACAAAGCTGCTCGAACACCGGGCAGCTTTTTTGCTGGAACCACCGGCAAACAAAGTGCTGGCCGTTACCTTCACGTCCGAGTCCGCTCAGGAGCTGGAACATCGCATCCGGCAGCAGGCTCCCAATGCGCGCAACCGGCTGATGACTGGGACATTCCACGCACTGGCCAAGAAGCAGCTGCAGAACGCGCGCAAGCGCGTGCAACTCATCAACGCGATGCGGCAGAACGACCTCCTGCGCCGTGCCTATCGCGACACGATCGATGCCGACGCAGGAATCTCGTTCGAGGACGCCAGGGCCTTTGTCGAGGCGATGAAGGCCACCGTGGATCCGCACCTGCCGGACCGCCGCAGTAACCCCAAGTTCGACATGTTCCTTCGATATGAGGAGCTTCTCGAACAAACCGGGTCGTCGGACTTCGCGGACCTGCTGCTCAAAGCCGTACGAGGAATGCGCGACGGAACCGTTGCTCCATTCAGAACGCCGTTCATGCTGGTCGACGAGTTCCAGGACACCGACAAGGTTCAGCTGGCATGGATCGCCGAGCACGTCAATCTGCTGGGGACAAAGGTCACCGTCGTTGGCGACGACGACCAGTCGATCTATGAATGGCGTCACGCGATGGGTTTCGTTGGGTTTGAGGACTTCCGTCGGCTGACGGACGCCCCTCACGTCAGTCTGGACACGACGTACCGTTGCGCCCGGGAGATCATGGAGCCCGCATCCCTGCTGATCGCGCACAACGAAGAGCGCGTCGTGAAGTCCCTGACGACCGCAAACACGACGCGCGGGTCCACGGCGGTCAAGCCCTGCGCCGATAAGGAAGAAGAGTGGCTGGCCATTGCGACTGCTATCGCTTCTTCAGGTTCGCCTGGCGACTGGGCTGTGCTCGCACGGACGAACGCGCAGCTCGAGGCCCTTGAGCAGTACATCGCAGGGCGCGTTCCAACCATCCGTTCGGGCGGCACTAAGTTCTGGGAGCTGCGAGGCCCGTCGGTCTACCTGGCCATCTGTGGAGGGCTGACCACCGGCAATATGGCGGACCTCGACCAGGTGCTCGTGCGCGCCGGTGTCGGCGAATCGCAGCTTGAAGCGCTGCACGAGGAATGTCAGAGCCGGCAACCAGGCGCAGTCCATCGCTTCATCCACGGCGCAAAGAAAGGCTCTACCAAGGAGCCTATTGAGCGCTTACGGATTCTCATGCGCCAGTGGTCCGGAATGATCGCCGGCACCGAGATCAATCTCGCGCTTCACGGCATCGCCAACTACATCAAGACCAACATCAAGCTCTACGACAAGGAACGGCGAGCCGATGAGGTCGCGAAGGATGAGTCGCGTCTGGACTCGTGCGCGGCGGCCCTGAGTCGACTGCGGGGGCCGCTGATCCAACGAGTTCGGGCCGTCCTGCAGGAGGAGCGAGAGGAAGGCGGTGCGGCGCGCCTGTTGACCTTCCACTCCTCAAAGGGACTGGAGTTCCCCAACGTCTGGATCATGGGGTGCGAGGAGGGTGTCATCCCATCCACGAACAGCCCGATCGAGGAGGAGCGGCGTCTTTTTTACGTCGGCATGACCCGCGCCAAACTCAACCTGACCATCTCGTACGTTGTGGACGAGAAGGCCCCGCCCACGAGGTTCATCTCCGAGGCCGGACTCAAGTGAACCGCTGAAAGTCAGGGAGGAAGGGATCACATGATGATGGAAGTCGTTGCCGCCACCCTCTTCGCCGCGCTGGCCAGCACCCTTGCGATTGCGCGCAGAGGCCTCCGTCGACGAGACGAAGTGATCACGTCGTATCGCACCCAGTTGGTCGTCTCCCATCGGTATCTACGGGAGATCAAGGCTGCGCTCGCCTGCGACGGTGGCGTAGCCCGCCATATCGCGCACACGCGCCACATCGCCCGAGACTTGGGGCGGTTCGGCGCTGGCTTCCTTGAACGAGCGCCGGAAACAGCCAGCCGGCTCGTTGAGACCGATCGCTACCTCCAGGCCCTAGGCGCGACAGTCGGGCTCCCTACGCAGGCCGTCATGGCCACGCAGGACGAGTCGTTCGAGCGCACCTACGCCCCTCTTTCCCGATACATCACCCCTGACTCCCGCTGACCCTACTTTCTCATCACTGTCTTTGCGTCTACGCCGACGCCCTGATGCGCACTGCGTGTAGCCGCCGCAACCATGGAGGTAACCATGTTCAAGGAATTTGGATTCATCGAAGCCCTGCCCTACTTGTGCATCGCCTTGGGCGCTGTTCTCGCGAAGGGAGTAGGCGCTCTTGCCGACGCGAAAGCCGCCGGCGTGCTGCCCACAGGCTCTGAGCCTGCGAAAAACGGCAATCGCTCGGCCATCGAGACACGCGAGGGCGAGATTCGGGTTATGGACCGCCGCGCGGCGGCCGGCGAGGCGCTGCTCCGCAAGCCCGTACCGCCGCAGCGGATTGAAGCATCGCGCTCGCGGGATGGTGACGGCGATGACTTCACAACCTCGCTGGTAGTGGCCGCGGCGACCCATAGCACGCTTGCCGGCGCGCTCGCCGGCGGATCTTTAGCGGGTGCAGTGGTAGGGGAAGCTCTGGCCGAGGAACGCGACCACCGGGACGATCCGAGCGATTCCTGCCGGGGCGCTGATGATCGCGACAGTTGGGACGAACGCGGCGACAGCGACGCGTGTGTTGGCAATGGCGTTAACTCTGACTGGTCGTCGGACGACTAACCTCACCCCCAGGGCATGTCACCCCGGAAGGCCCGCCCGAAACTGGCGGGCTTTCTTCGTATCGGGTTGACCGATTATTGCGGCCTGAGGGATTTGTGACCTGCACCTTGCAAAGGGCCCGAGTGCTATTCCTGGCGCGGAGATGATCGGCCCCCGTGGCGCCATTCGTCTTCCGCATTCAGAGCGATCGTCACTTTGACACCGAGGTACCGGGCCTCATCACGTTGACTTCGCAAATGCAGACGTCAGTAACCAGGTGACGGTGCTCTGGACGCACCATACCTTCACTCAGGTCTCCTCCGTCTACGGAGGTCAAGACATCATGTCCATCACGCTGGAGCCGACGAGGCAACGATGAGATGGTCAGGCGCGCATTGTCGGGAACACCTTGTAGAAGGACACGCAGGTCACCTACGGTGTGGAACAGAGCTGCTGGAATCTTGGGCATCGAACTGGTCACTCCGAAATGTTGGGCGATCACTAGGCGCGCTTAGCGAACATCGATATCGATGTCCAAAGAGCAATGCTCATCAGCACGATCAGGATTGGGGTCAGCGTCGCCGGCAGCTGAACAGGCGACAGAAGGAGAAGGAAGGCACCCAGAGGTATCGAGAACATGGCGTGTCGTCCGAGGACGTACATGTGAGGCGAAGTGAGCCCAAAGCCAGCGGCTTTGATCTTGCGCGACACAAATGCGTCAACGATAAACGGCACGGCCACCACGAGAGCATAAGTCCACCAGGTGGACGCGACCGCAACACGGACGAAGAGCTGGTACAGGAGTGTCCAGCACACGCGCATACGCCCGGCTGCCCAGTCCCTCAGAGGGCTTAGGAACCCGTTGACCTTCGCGTCCGTGTCGTCAACCTCCTTGCCTGGCTCCATGATCTTGAAGGTGGCTTCAATCACGTGGGAGTGCACGAAGGTCGCCTCCCAGACCGAGCGAGCGTTCCTCTCTGCGCGCGCCGCGGCTCCCTCACCGAGGACAACACGCGTCTGCGCCCTCTCCTCCTCCACCTGGCGAACTAGCCACTCTTCCTTGACGAAGAAGACGTAGGCCATAGTCCAGCAGGCTATGAAGATGAGCCCCCACTTCCAGAGGGTTAGTTCGCGACCTGTGGCTGTTGAGCTCATGCCGCGCACTCACTGAAGACGTCGTACTCAAGGTCGTTCTCGGACGCCGCGAGCACATGCATGTCGTCCGGATCCAAGACACGATATGCGATCGCTGCGGCGAACCGGCGCGGCGACTGAAGCTCGAACCCGTCCCCTTGTAGGAGTGCGATGACCGGCTCGCCGTTCCGCTCGATCCATTCCTGCAGCGGTGCATCGCAGCGCGGATCCCAACGCCGTCCACCGATCGAGATCTCCAGCTCGAGCAAGCGGCTGACGTTCGCGAGCACCAGGTTGATGAATGTGCGCGCCGCGGCTTCGCCCTCTTCCTTGGAGGCAGCGGGAATGGCCTCCTCGAGGAAGTGGCTGAGAAGGCTCTTGTGAGTGAAGGGATAGACGATATGGGGAGGAATGAACCAGGCCAGCCGCAGAGCCACGTCGCGCAGGCGCGGCACACGGCTAAAGAGCAATGCGGCAATGTCTGTCATCCGCAACCCGTCGAGCGCGCGCTTCAGAAGGATCTGCGCTTCGTCCGGTGGGCTGATGGCGGTAGGTGCGGTCGTTTCCATGAAATTCCTCTGCATTCCTTATGCGGCTTTCTTCATTTCGAGAGCATCTTTCAGAATCGGGATTCGGCCCTTCACGAGCCGTCCGCCGGATACCTGGGCGAAGAACTCCAGGTTTGGCAAGCAACCCAACACGTCCGGCGCAACCATCGGCGCCTCGGTCTCCTTCATCGCCTCCGTGATCTTGTACCCGAAGGCGCCCGGTGTGTCGGACTTCGCATCTGTAGCCTGCGAGTACTCGATGTGGCGAACAACTGTGGTCGGGAACGTCTCGGCGATGTACTCCTGCGTGCCGCCGTCGATAGTGCGCAGAACGATCTTATTGTTGAGGTTGCCGAGCACCATGCGCGCCTTCGTCTCGCTGCCAACCTTGGCCGCGAAGTCGGCGAACGTCTGGGTGGCCACGACGAGGCGAATGGCTGAGCCGCCGGCCTTGTTGAGAAGCTGAATCAGCTTGTCACTGACCAGCTCGGCCGCCTCGTCGATGATCAGCGTGACGGGGCGAAGCTTGTGGGGCGACCGCTCGCGCTCCAGCTGTTCGCCGCGCCGCTTGATGAATTCGATGAAGTCGACGTTGTCTTCATAGTTGTAGCGGTCACCCGACACGGAGGTCATGTCAGAAATGAACATCGAGCCGATCGCCGACGCCACCATGCTGTCCGACATGGAGTCGAGACCCAAATAGCAGACCTGCCCGTTGCGGATGATGTTGGCGAAGTTCGTGATGGGACGCTTGTCGTCCAGATCCGACGTGTCAGGCGACAGCAAGTCGCCCAATGTGCCGGCCGTGAGCATCGTCAGGACCGGGGTCAAGCTGGCCGTCATCTTCTGCTGATGCGCCTTATCGTGTTCCAGGTCGCTGATGAGGCCTTCGAGCACGCCGCTCGGCGCTGTCTTCTGCACGAGCGCCTTGTAGAACCGCGAGTAGGCGATAGCGACGTTCAGGTCGTCGGTGCCCTTCGCAGCCTTGAGGTAGCCCTTAACGTCTTCGCGCCACGTGGGCAGGTGCTTGTCGAAGTACGCTTCGCAGGCACGTACGACGAGCCACTCTGGGCCGCTGTCCACAAAGCGCTTCAGAAGCCGCAGCGTCGGCTTCGAGTTGATCAGCAATAGGCCCTCGATCAGGTTGGTCAAGATCATCCACGAGTGCGCCGTGAATGGGTCCGCACCGGTCTCAGAGGGAATTAGCGAGGCAATGCGCGTGGCCAGCTCGGTGGCGCGGTTGAAGTTCTTGAGCGGGTCGATACGCCAGCTCGTCTCTGGGAACGCGGGGTGGAAGAACACGAAATCAGTGGGGCGGCCCTGCAGGTGACACGCCTGCAACGCGGACTCGGCCAGGCCCTTGTCACCCTTCGGGTCCCAGATAAGCACAGCCTCGCCGCGCGCTACGGCCTGGTGGATGATCGTATCCAGCATACGGCTCTTACCCGCACGCGTCGTTCCGACCAGCAGAATGTGGCCGGCCGTGTGATCAAGTGGAATTTCGATAGGGCGCTCGCGCTCCATGCCGATCCCATGGATCCACGGCTGACCCATGAACGCATCTGCAGGTTGGTCGGGTGCGGACAGACGTTGTGGGTCCTGTCTCCGCAGCATGTGGGTGAGCTGGCATTCCGCCTGCGTCCAGTCAAAGCCATAACCCAGAAAAATGGTCCGCTGACTCAATGCGACGCGATCGTTGAGCTCCTGGCGGGACTGGAAAGTGACACCCACGCCGGCGAGAAACTTCTGTTGTCGGTACCGACGAAGCGCGTGCCGTCCGCGCACGATCAGCATCATCAAGCAAAACGAGGCGAAGGCGACGAATGCGGGTGATCGAATATCCGAGGTGACACCCATGAGCGCCATGATGGCAAGTGCGGCGCCCCAGGCAGCGGTTGAGTAGTACTCGTAGACCGGACGAAAGGGGTCCTCAAAGCGGAATACGGCTGCACTCATGCACTCAGCTCCTTTACCGCCACGTTCGCTGCCGCGGCGCGCATGTCCAAGTCGCGATCCCAGCTCGCGTTCTTCACGAGCGGTACGGACGACTGCGAGGACAACGCATTGGTGCCCCGCGAGTCGATCAGGTAGGCGTTCTCGTCCGCCGTGGCCTGCATGTGCAACTGGAAGATCGAACCGACCAGGTCATGTTGCTTTGCGAACTGCTTGAGGAGCGCGCGCCATTCCTTGGGTGCGATGTCGTCCGCCAAGATCTGGTTCTGCTCCAGGTGCTCGCCCATGAAGTCGTCGAACGCCAGGCGCAGATGCGGCCCATCGGATGGCTCCATCGCGCGAGGGTTCTTGATCAAGGCAGCGACGGTAGCCGGGATGTATGGGCCCATGGGTAGAACGCCCGCCTGGAGGCCCTTTGAAGTCTGCACCGCGATAGGCAGCAGGAGGCGCATTGCTTCCGTCACCTCTTCCGACAAACGAATCGCGTTGATCGTCTGGCCTCCGACCTGCAGCGGCACGGTGCTTCGGTTTGCGAACTTCGGGTCGCGCACCATCCAACCCTTCTTCTCGAGCAGCTTCATCAGATCGCCCGGAGGAATACCAAGGTTGTTGACGGCTACTGGGTAGGCAATGTGCAGGTGGGCACCCTCTTCAAACACGTGCGTTCCCTCTTTGAGAGTCCCGTCGCGGATGCGATCAGCCAGGGCGAGCACGTAGATGCCAGCTCCCATGTTCTCGGTCCGCTCGAACCATGCGCGCGCGAGTTCCGGTGATGCGGGTGGCCAGTCGGTTCGGGCAGCCCGTGCCTGCGCCTGACGCACCTCCTCGTCTCGAAGGTCACGATCCACGCGCCGATCACGCACCTCGATGCCCTGACCCGCTTCCTCGGTCTGCGCAGATGCAGGTTCCGCGACGTCTTCATCGCTGTCTTCTGGCTCGCTATCGAACGCGAGCGCAGCCGGAAGGCCGTGGTCGCCGGGGACGTCATCTCCGTCGTCAGTTGATGGTGCCGCTGCCGCAATGGCCGGCTTGGGCTCGGACTGCTTCGCACGGTTACGACTCGGCGCATTTGCAGCCACCGCAGTGGCTGTGGCTTCAGGCGCTGGGACATTTGCTGTGGATAGCTCCGGGAGCGGTGTGCCGGCTGCTCCTGGTACAGGGGCGCCGCCCGCGATGATCGAACCCCAACGATCGCGCGGTGGATCGCCGGCCGCGCTATCGGTTCCCCCCATCGGCGCGGTTGCCACTGACGCCTCGCCTCCTGCAACGGTGGCGTGGGGGCCGTCGGCGGGTGTTTGCGTGCTCGCAACAGCACTCGGAACGTCGCCAGACCCCGGGGCGGCTTCTCCTGGCGTGGCACGCGCCGCCGGTGCTGATGGCGTCACAGGCGCCGATGCATTGTCAGCTCCCACGGAGACGCCACCGTTCGAAATCACCTTGCCTTGCGGGTCGAACACGTCAACCAGCAGTGCCTTCGGAGGAACGATCGAGCTGGGGATGACCTCGTCACGCGTGAACACCACGCCGAGTACCGGCGCGATAGTCGTCTTACCACGATCCTCGATGTGGATACCCAGGTTCCAGTTCTGATACTGGCGACCGTCTGGCATGACGTTGGGTCGCACCATTCCGTGGTCCAATAGGACGGTCACGATCTTCTGCACGTCCGTGGGCAAGGACGTCTCGCCCGCGTCCTTCAGGAGGCCAATTACGTTCGCCAGGACGCTCGGATACACCGCCACGACACCTTCCGTAGTCATGTAGATCCCACTGTCGACGTTGTTGATGACCCATTCGCCGCTCTCGATCTGATCGTGGATCGTCCGGACGACACGCGCGGCAAGGCCACGAGACCCACCCATGCCAGCGGAGGCCTGGCGTTTACGCGATTCCTTGATGTCGCGCTCAACACTGGCGCTATCGGCTGCCTTGATGATTGCGCACAGCGGGTTGCGCGGATCGACGCCACCGCTCAGGGCCATGAGCATTGCGTCGATCGCTTCTTGGCCGTAGTGAGCGCCCAGCCAATCCAATGTGGTCTGAGGGAAGATTCGATACACGAGCGCGCCGGTGAACGCCTCGTGGCGCTTGTGTCGAGCGCCAGGCCGCCAGTGAATGTTGTAGTACGGAAGGTTGTGCGTCTGGAGCCAGTCGTACAGGGACGACGTGTGCGGGTTCCAGCTCAGGTTGCCACTCGCGTCCAGGGCGCCCACGTCGACGATGGGCTTGCCCATGTCGTGGATCATGGCGCCCAGCATCGCGGCGATGCGCCAGCGCGGTTCGAGCTGCTTGCGGACAACCGGCGGGTGATCCAGGGCGAACACCGCTGACTCACACTTCAGGGCCGCAAAGAAGGCGCACTCCAGCCCATGCCGGAACAAGCCACCCTGCCCGTAGTGATGGTGCGTTTCGGACGCCGGAAGGAGATGCACGTACCGGGCGTACTCGTATACCGCCGGCAGGAAGATCCGCTTGAACTCTTCGTGTGACAGACCCGAGGTCCGGTGCAGATCGTCGACGAGGCTCTGCTGACTCTCCACCAGCACCTCAGGTGGGGCCGAAGGAACCGCAAGACCGACGTCCGGGTAAGTTGGAATCGGCTGCCCGTTGAACAAGGGCGCGGTTGACGTCGGCACGGCGGGCGCGAGCGTGTTGGTTGCCGGCGACGGCGTTCCGCCTGCCGCGCTTTGGCCACTTGCAGGTGCCGCGCCTGGCGCTGGCCCGCTCGGAGCCGCTACCGCAGCAGGCGGGGGCGCGGCGAGGTTGCCCCCGCCGAGAATCTTCCTCAAGAACTGAAGCACTGTCGCTCCTGCGTTGCATACCGTATGCAATGCATTCTGTCGTCCGCGAGACTGGCTCCGTTCTCGAAAGGACAGGGTCTTGCGCCCGTGTTTCCCAGTTCCTACGCGGGTGCCAACAAGCGCTGGATGAACTCCAGGGCCTCGCGGCAACGGTCACCGCCTATGCCCTCGTCCGGATTCGTCCGGAACACCCACTCACACGTGGGTGGAAAGGGCGCGTCGTCGAGGGCAACGAACCGGTGCACGCCCCGACTTCGCGCGAAGGCGACGATCTCGTCATGTCGTTTGTAGCGCCCACTCAACTCCGGTCCGGTGACATCACGCACGCGCTCTGCCAGGTGCGATGTCTCGGCGCGACTCATGTCAAGTTGCTGCAGCAGGAAGGCGCGGCTGCCGGTGCGCCAGTTCGTGGATAGCACCACGTCTAGCCACGGGCACGCATCGAGGATGCTGTGAAACTCCGGAAGCCAACAGAACGTCCCTGATTGGTTGTGATGTAGCACGCCATCCACATCGCAAAACAGGACCGGGTGCCCCCGAAGGCCCGGCCACTTCGGTGTCATGGCCGGTGGCTCGACTGCGAGTGGCGCAGTAGGACGAGCAAGAAGACATCGAGGAACGCTTTGAGGAAAGCCATCGTGAGCCTCACAAAAAAAAAGCCCGGGAGGCGCGAAGGCCGCCCGGGCAGGTTTGCAGCACTGAGGACAGGGGGAAACAGCGCTGCAAATGCGGTGCTAGCGCTTAGAACATGCCGCCAATGCTCTGCGCGATCCCGGAACTCAAAACGGGCTCGCTCTCTTCCCACTTCAAGTTGACCTTATTGGCAGTGGAGGTGACGCGGGTGCGGTAGCGCTTGTAGTTGGTCTGCTCGTCATACGTCACCCGGTCGCCGCCGGAGGTGCCCTGCTTGAGGTTCTGCTCGCCATTGACGTGCACGGGGGCCTTCGTGCGTTCGGACACCTGCACGTCGACGATGGCGGAGAAATAGACATCCTTCACCATGTTGCTGGCGATGAAGTCGGCAGCGCCAGCTGCGAGGCCTACGGCGCCGATGCTGCGCCCGCTCAGGTTGCCGTTCAGCGCTGCAGCCGTGGCTGCACCAGCGATGGCGCCATCCAGCGGGCTACCGAAGCCGGTGACCGTCGCGGCCTGCGCCGCAGTCTGGCTGACTTGGCCGACCTGCAGGACGTTCGCTTGCAACTGGTACTGGGCAGCTTCGGGATCGTCGACCAGCGTATAGCCGCGACCCTGCAGCATCGACTTGAGCTGCGTGCCGAAGTTGAAGTTGGGCTTGTCGGACGTGTTGCGCACGTCGACGAACACCGTCTTGGTTGCCGAGGGCGTCAGGAAGACCGTCTCGGACATCTTGTTCTGGACTTCGAGGTTGCGCTTGCTGATGGCCACCTGGCCAGCGGCGCAACCGCCGAGGGTGACGAGTGCAACGGCGAGAAAGAGGCCGCGGATCAGATTCATGGTAAATCCCCTTTGTGGTTTGCAATTTGCCCTCAGCCCGGTCCTGGGTGAGTAGCGGTGATGCGATCGCGCTGCCGTCCTTCTCAACGCGATCGGTACTTCCAGTCGGCCTTCCATGGGCACATGCGCCGTACTCCGCTCGCCATCTCGCGCAGTGGCTCCTGCCTCAAGCGCGCGACGTATCCCGCTCCCTTGGGATGCGCTTCCTGAACTCCTTGTATTCGCTGGCGTGGAGCTTCAGCCGGCGGGGCATCCTGCCCACGTCTCCAAGCTCGCACGCGTCTTTATTCCGTCCAAGCCAAGCGCAGTTTCCGCTGCCAAAACGGGTGCACTCACAGATCTACGCCGATGCCGCCGCCAATCGTTCGGGCGCCGGACGTGACCGCTCCCCCAAAATTGACATGCACTCGATCACCGAGTTGAGTGGCAAATCCAACCGCCAGCGCCTTCTCACCTCCCTGGTAGCCGACGCCAGCTGCGATGCGTCCGCTGCCGCTTGCCCCCGCAGAGGCGGTGCCCATTTGGCTCATTGCTGTGGCCATGGCTCCTGTTCGCGCGACCGAGACGTCGACAGCATGGAACCGGTCATTGACCTTCTGTGCGAACTGGTCAATACCGGTTTGCATATCCACGAACTGTTGCGCCGAGTACGCCTTCGCCTGCTTGATGGCGTCTTGCACGGCGGCGTCGACCTGCCCCACGTTTGCAGCGTCCGTTGTGGCGGTGCCTGCTGCGACATTCGTCACTGCGCGTTCCTTCCCGGCTGCGCCTACGGACACAGTGTTGTCTCGGTCCGCAACAGACCCAGCCCCTAGCGCAACGGCGTTCTGCGCTTGCGCGTCTGCCCCTTCCCCGACCGCGACTGAGTGGTCCTTCTCCACGCTAGCATTGGCACCGAGAGCGACGGAGTGAGTCGCCACCGCCTTGATGTGGGTGTTACTACCCACCGCAGTGGAGTAATCCGCGTTCACTCGTGCCCCCCCACCCAGCGCGGTGTCTCCGGCGCCAGCCGCGAAACTGTCTCCACCGACCGCTGTCGCGTTCTGTCCGTTCGCCGAGGAGGAACCACCCATCGCGACTGCGTTGGTATTGGGCGCGACCGTCGCGCTTTGGCCAGTGGAGCCCGTTGCCGCACCCGCTGCTACCTTTGACTCCAGGCTAGTGATTCGCGCGATATTGGTGGACAGCGCTTTATCAACGGCGACAAAGGCATCGCCGACGCTGCCATAGGTCATTCCTTGCAGCGAGTACGACGGAGGTACAAATACCCCGAACCCAATTGAGGCGCCCCCGCCAAGGGCAGTAAATGCACTCGCGACCTTGTCATCGACGCGTAGGAGCTGGCCATAGTTCACCGCGTCCGAGGTGCTCACACCCGCAGCGACGTTTGCGATCGTCGTCCCGTTCTGTCCACCAAGTTCGAGGCGAGCCTTCGAACCATCTGAGTATGCGACGCCGGTTACAGACCCCGTGGCAACCAGGCTAGCCAGCGCATCAAGCTGGCCTTTATTCACGGCATCGCCAGCGTCCACGCCATCAGCGACATGGCTGACGCGTACCACCCGGGCTCCGTCGCCAAGATCAAGCGCCGTTTTCGAAGAATCGGAGAATCGCACTGCGGTACTGGAAAGGGTCGCCAGCTCTCCCTGTGCAACTCCCAGCTGATTCTGGATGTCGGTAATCGAGCCCGAAACACGGGAGTTGACCGCGGAGAGCTGCCCAACGTTCACCGCATCGCCGTCATCCTGGCCAGCCGCAACATTACTAATTTGGGTCCCTCCGCTACCCTGAAGAACGAGCCTCGACTTCGATGCATCCGAATAGCTCAAGGCGAGCGGGTTTGTCGTCGCTAAGTTAGCGACCGCGGCATCCAGCTGGCGTTTATTGATCGCATCAGTGGCTCCTTGTCCGTCCGCGACACCACTGAGCAGCACTCCGGCGCCATCGGAAGTAAGCCTTACCGCAGTGTGGCTCGAGTCGGTGAACACAACAGCCCGGTTGCCCAACGCTTGTAACGTGCCCTGTATCGAAGTTGTCGAGGCGGTAAGCCCGGCGATACCGTCACGAGCGTTCGTGTCCACAGCTGTCAGCTGGTTCATGTTGACGGCGTCACTTCCGACGACGCCCGCCGCGACGTTCTTGATCTGGGTGCCCGACGCACCCGCTAGCGCAAGCGTTGTTTTGTTGGCGTCCGTATAGGAAAGAGCGAGCGGATCGGTGGCTGGAATGGTCGCGAGAAGCGCATCAAGCTGGCTCTTGTTCACCGCGTCGCCGGCGCTCACACCGTCGGCCACGTTGTGCAAATTGACCGCGTTGATGCCGTCTCCTAGTGTGACCTGCGTGTGACCACCGTCGCCATATACTACCGCGCCACTCTGCAGATTGATGAGCGATGTCTCCAGTCCGGATTTCACGCTGTTTAACAGCGCGAGATTGACGGCGTCATAGTCGTTGACCGCGTAGTCCACGTTGCTCAAGCGGACCATGCCCGCGCCATTCCCTAGTTTTATGGTGCTGGCACTCGTGTACTTCACCGCCGACGCATTAAGTGCGGCTACTGACGCGTTCGCGGCATCTGCGGCCTCCTGCGCGTTTGCGATTCCTGGAGTCAAGGCGCTGTTGAGGCCATCCAGTTGCGCCTTGTTCACGGCGTCGAGTGGACCCACGCCTCCCGCAACGTTGGTGATGGTCACAGCGGACCCCCCGGTTCCCGTCGTACCGAGGGTGATCGCGAATGGGTTGGTATAGCGGACGGTGGATCCAACCACCGCCTGCAAGCCATCGAGCCTGGTTCCCAACGACTGGGACACGCCCGTCAGCTGCGCAACGTTCACCGCGTCGAGATCTGCGACGCCTGATTTGACGTTGCTGAGCGTTGCGCCCTCACTGCCGGAAAGAGTGATCTTGTCCTTGGCTTGGCTGTCATATTGGATCGCGAGACCCACAGCTGCGCTGGCTTGACTGGCTACTTCCCCTACGGCCTTCAACTGGAGGACGTTTACTGCGTCGGTATCCGATGAGCCGGGCGCAACACCGGTTATCTGCCGCTGCCCGTTTGGAGTGCCGATGCCAATCTCGCCCACGGAAGCTTGCGCGCCGAGCATGTAGGCGGTGTAGCTCGCCATTCCTCCCCTAGTCGCCTGTGCGTTTGCACCGAGCGCCACGCTATTTGTCTGCGTTGCGGTTGCACTGTAACCGAGCGACGTCGAATAGGCCGCTGTCGATGACGCTTGACCACCGAGGTCGGTCGTGTAGTCAGCGCGCGCTGCATAGCCAGAGCTGGCTCCAACCGCGACCGAGTAGAGGCCCTGAGTCTGCGCGCCGGTACCAACCACCGTTGCGGATTCGTTGTTCGCCAGTGCGTTCGCACCCAAGGCCGTGGCGCCGTCCAAAGCCATAGCGCCAACACCAACCTTGGCGTAAGAGTACCCAAGATTGATCTGGTCGAGCTGAGCCGACGCACTTGACTTGAATGCGGCGAGGTCACTATTGACGACCTTCAGCTGGGCCACATTTACCGCATCGGTATCAGCAATGCCCGCGGAAACGTATTGAAGGTTGCGTGTGCCAAGGGATGAGCCGATGGATACCGCGCCAACGCTCGATTGGTTCGAAAGAAGGTATGCCGCAACACCGGTGTACGGGTCGTAAGTGACGGTAGAACCGCTACCGAGTGCGACGGAGCCATCATGCCCGGCTTGCGCTCTATAGCCGATCGCCACCGAACCGTTACTCGACGCGCTTGCCTCTGCCCCGAGTGCGACTGAATAAGGCGACGAAACGTTTGCTTCGCCGCCAATAGCAATACCAAACGAACTGTTCGACACCGCGCTGACGCCGATGGCGATATCGGACGTTCCGGTCGCGCTTGAGTAGTAGCCCAGGGCAGTGGCGCTCGCGGAGGTCTTTGCGAAATAGCCAACGCTCGTGCCGTAGTTGGCAGCTGTCGAATTGACGCCGAGGCTTAAGCCGTAGAGCCCCGCATTCGACGCATAGCCCAGTGCGATGGCATAACTGTTTGCCATACTGCCCGGACCCAGAGCGACTGCGTAAAAGTTGGCGAACGAGCCGTATCCCACCGCGACGCTGTCGGTGTTTGCAGATGAGTATGAGCCGAGCGCAACAGCCTCATTTGTAGCGCTCGCGGTCGTCCCGAGCGCCAGGCACGATCCATCCCCCGTCTGGAGAGGACTCCCTGCGGTGGAGGAGCACGTTGCTGCGCTGGCCGAGCCTGTCAGGGATAGCGCGATTGCGCACGCGAGCATGCGACGATTCGAGGTCAACATAATGGGTCCAGTTGGATTGGGGCTACTGGCCGAGGCGCTGAAGCGCTGCTCGGGCTTTTGCACTTCCAAGCGCGGCCGCGCGCTTGTTCCAGCGGGCGGCTTCGTGCAGATTCACGGCTTGCCCGGCCATGCCGTACTCGTACAAAGTTGCCAAGTTCTCGGCTGCAACGACGTTTCCGTCCTTCGCTGCCGTTTCGAGCAATGCAATACCGAAGTGCGCGTCCTGCGGGACGCCCGTGCCGTTGAGATACATGGCGGCAAGATTGGCGCGGGCGTTGTTGTCACCCTGCGCTGCGGCCTGCCGTAGATAAGAGACGGCACCTTCGTAGTCACCCATCGCCACAGCTGCCAGCCCGCGCTGGTTAAGGTCCGACGCGTTGGGCATTGCGGGCGAGACTTGCTGCTTGAGCCGACTCACCTCAGCCTCGAGCTCCGCAATCTTCGCGTCCTTCGCGCGCAGCTGCTGGCTGACCTCGTCCACGTTCGCTGTACCTGCAACGGGCATCTGGACACTGGCCACGACAACGGGCGCCCGCAGGGGATCTGCGTGCATTGGCATCTCGTACCGAATTGGGGTCGCGGCGCTTACCGCCGCGGACGTGGGAGCCGAAGCATCGGAGGCAGGACCTTCCGGCTGCAAGCGCGAGAGCGCCCCGCGAGCACCCAGGTGCCCCTGAACAGCGGCAAGTGAGAAGAGCCGGATGGCCTCCTGACGCTGTCCCTTCCGTTCCAGCTCGCGCGACGCGAGCCAGTAGGCGGCCGCCGCTTCGCCACCATCGGCCGCAACGCGCACCAGCGCTTCGCCGCGACGGATGTCGAGCGGTAAGCCGTCGCCGGTCGCGTACAGGTAACCCATGTGCCAGCAGGCCGCTGGGTCACCATCGGACACGTAAGGCGCTAGCAATTCCTCCGCGCGTCGGGCATGCGACTTGGCGGACGCGGGATCAGTTCCCTGCGCCATGGCCTCACGCGCCTCTGCGAGCCCCTCCTGGCGGCCTGAGCCAACCGAGATCGGAGGGATCGCTGCGTCCGCCTCGTTGAGGAGCGCGCTCGCACGCGCGAACCCCGGCAACGCTAGGGTGATTGCCAGGGCAAGGAGAGTTTTGCGCATTGGGTAGCCATGCCGAGTGGAGATTCGGCAAGGCTACGGGTCCCCCTGGGTCTCGGACCCGGGAAACCCCTGCATATGTCGCGCTTGTTTTCCCCGGTCCTATGCGGACGGGATTCTCTCAATTGTCGAGAGTCCTTAACCTTGGCACTGAAGCCCATTACCTTGGCACTGGCCCTTAACGATGGCATTGGCCGGCGCGAATAGAAGGCCGAAGGTGCATTCCCATCGTCCGCCATGGCCGACCTGAACGCCGGCGACAAAATCACCTTGCACACGGGTTTCAGCAAGCCGTGAATCCCCTTGAACCCACCTCCAGAGTTGAGAGGGCCGAATCGCCCGAGTAAGCTCGGCCAATGAAGTTCTCGTTGCGTCAGCTTGCGTGTTCACGTCGCCTCCGGGCGATGAGCGTGTTGGCGTGGCTGATGCTCGTGATCCAATCCGTCGCGGCCGCTCCCATGAGCATGCCGATGGCGTCTCATGCCCAGGCTGAGGGTGCAATGGTCGCCGCGGCCGCAGCACACGGCATGCATCGCCAGCACGAGGCGGTGTCGGGAGCAGTGGATTCCTGCTGCCATCAGGCGGCGAATTGCTGCAACAGTGCGGTTGGCCAGTGTGCCTGTGCCGCGATGTGTGCCACGGTGCTTCTGTCGATGGTGGCATTGATGCCGGCTTCGATAACATTGACGGCAACCTACTGGACGCCCTCGGGCGTGACGGCCCCTTCGGGGACGAACGCGCCACCGCTCCGACCGCCGGCGATCTGACTCTCCCAGCGTTTCGATGAGTATGGCTCACGACGGTCGCGTGTCGGCCCTCGTAGCTATCGGCTGTGATCGGCATCACTACGACGATGCCGACTGCCTTGGAGAGGCCCATGAAAATCTTTCCCCCGCCCGCGATGAATTTGTCGCGGCGTCGTTTCGTCCAGGGTGTCGCCTTCGGTGGCACCATCGCTGCCCTCGGTCTGCTGCGCCCGTCAAAGGCCTGGGCACTAAACATTGCGGGGCAACCTGCCAGCCACAGCGGCACCGACTTTGCGCTCGACATCGCCGAGACACCGGTGAACTACACGGGCCGGCCACGTCTGGCCACCACCGTCAATGGCAGCGTCCCGGGACCAACCCTTCGTTGGAAGGAAGGCACCACTGTCACGATGCGCGTGACCAACCGGTTGCGGGTGCCCACGTCGATCCACTGGCACGGCATCATCGTGCCCTTCCAAGAAGACGGCGTGCCTGGTATCAGCTTCCCAGGCATCGCACCGGGTGAAACCTTCACCTACCGCTTCCCGGTCCGCCAGAGCGGCACCTACTGGTACCACTCGCACTCTGGATTCCAGGAGCAAACCGGCCTGTACGGCGCGCTGGTGATCGAGCCGGCCGGACCTGATCGTCACCCCACCGCCCGTGACTACGTGGTGATGCTCAACGACTGGACCGACCAGAACCCCGAGCACATCTTCGCCACGCTGAAGCGCCAGAGCGATTACTACAACTTCGCGCAGCCCACCGCGCCCGAGTTCTTCCGCGACGTGCGCGAACAGGGCCTGCGTCAGGCACTGGCCGAACGCAAGATGTGGAATCAGATGCGCATGAATTCCACCGATCTCAGCGACGTCTCGGGCTACGCCTTCACCTACCTGATGAACGGTGCCGCCCCGGCCGGCAACTGGATCGGCCTGTTCAAGCCCGGCGAGAAAGTCCGCCTGCGCTTCATCAACGGTTCGTCGATGACGATCTTCGATGTGCGAATTCCAGGGCTGAAGATGACCGTGGTCAGCGCCGATGGCCAGGATGTGGCACCGGTGCCGGTCGACGAGTTCCGCATTTCGGTGGCCGAAACCTACGACGTGATCGTCGAGCCGCAGGAAGACCGGGCGTTCACGATCTTCGCCCAATCAATCGACCGCACCGGCTACGCTCGCGGCACCCTGGCACCGCGGACCGACATGGAAGCGGCGGTGCCAGCGATGGATCCGCGCATGCCTGTGAGCATGGTGGACATGATGGGCGCGATGGCGCAGGGCAACGGACACGGCGGCATGGCCGGGATGAAGGACATACCCGGCATGGACATGAGCAGCATGGCCGCACCGACCGCAGCGGCGGTACATCACGCCCGCACCGAATACCGCAATCCGGGTGTGGACATGCACGTGGACATGCCGCGCACCAACCTTGACGACCCGGGCACGGGCCTGCGCGACAACGGCCGCCGCGTGCTCACATATGCCGACCTGCACACCCTCGGCGGCTCCATCGACCCGCGCGAACCGAGCCGCGAGATCGAGCTGCACCTCACCGGCAACATGGAGCGATACATGTGGTCGTTCGACGGGGTGAAGTTCTCCGACGCCAAGCCGGTTCATTTCCGCAGCGGCGAGCGGCTGCGTCTGATGCTGGTCAACGACACCATGATGAACCACCCCATCCATCTGCACGGCATGTGGAGCGAACTGGAAAGCTCGGACGGGCAGTTCCAGGTGCGCAAGCACACCCTCAACGTACAGCCCGCGCAGCGCATTGCTTACGGCGTGAGCGCGGATAACCTCGGTCGCTGGGCCTACCACTGTCACATGCTGTATCACATGGAGGCGGGCATGTTCCGCGAGGTGGTGGTGTCATGAGCCCGACATCACGAACCACCTACGTGAATCGCTCCGCGCTGCTCGCGGTGCTGTGGTTGGTACTACCGCTGGCAGCCAGCGCGCAAAGCGCCCCCGCATCGAACAGCACCGCCCCGATGGACATGAGCAACATGCCCGGCATGCGAATGCCGACGGCATCGCCCAGCGGGCCCCGGTCCGCGACTCCGTCCAAGGTGAAGAAACCGGCCAAGAAGCCTTTGCCGACGCAGCCCGTGCCGTCGTCCCACGACATGGAGGGCATGCCCGGCATGGATCACCCAGCGATGCCCGCCATGCCGATGCCACCCAAGCCCGCGGCTAGCTCCGGTGTGGACTACATGAAGGGTATGGATCACGGTGCGATGCAAGGCATGCCTGTGCCCGCCACGCCGGCTTCGTTGGCGGCACCCGCCGGCGCCATGTCGGGCATGGATCACGGCGCGATGCCGAAGAAAGATCAAGGCGGAATGGCCGGCATGGGCGCGATGCCAGGCATGACGATGGGTCCCATGCAAGGCGGTCGTGCGCCGCCGGATGCGCGCAGCCCGGATTATTCCGATGGCATCGGCTACGGCTCCATGCAGGGCATGGACATGGCCGACAACACTCCGCTGGGCACGCTGCTGATCGACCAACTCGAAGCGTTCCACGGCCGTGACGCGAATGGCCAGGTCTGGGAAGCCCAGGGCTGGTACGGCAACGATACGAACAAGCTGTGGATCCGCACGGAAGGCGAACGCAGTCGCGGCAAGCTCGACGATGGTGATCTGGAAGCTTTCTGGAACCACGCCATTGCTACCTACTGGAGCACCCAACTGGGTGCTCGCCAAGACATAGGCGCAGGTCCGAAGCGGACGTGGGCGGCGTTCGGCGTGCAGGGGCTGGCGCCGTACTGGTTCGAGCTGGAAGCCACCGGCTATATCAGCGCCAACGGCCGCACCGCCGCGCGCCTGCGGGCCGATTACGAACTGCTATTCACCCAGCGGCTAATCCTGCAGCCCGACGCCGAGATCAACCTGTACGGCAAGGACGATCCGCAGGGCCGCATCGGTAGCGGCGTATCCGACGTGCAGTTTGGCCTACGCCTGCGCTACGAATTCCACCGCCAGTTCGCGCCCTACATCGGCGTGAACTGGGTCCGCCGCGTCGGCACCACCGCCGACTACGCGCAGCGGGATCATCAACCCGTACTCGACCGGCAGATGGTGGCCGGCGTTCGCATCTGGTTCTGAGGGACTTACCTATGAGAAAGCACACCGCACACGTCATCACGGCCGCCGTCACCTTGAGCGCCGTGGCCATCGGCGCCGGCGCGTTCGTCTATTCTGGCCTATACAACATCGGCGCGGACGACCACCACACCACGCCGGTGTTCACCGTGCTGGAAACATTACGCGACCGCTCGATTCACTTGCGTTCGGACGATCTGACCGTGCCGAATCTCGACGATCCGCAGCTGATCCTGAAGGGTGCCGGCCAATACGCGGCGATGTGCACCAGCTGCCATCTGTCGCCCGGCGTGAACGACTCCGAGTTGCGAGTCGGCATGTACCCGCAACCGCCCAACCTCTCCAAGGTCCATGTCGATCCGAAGGACGCCTTCTGGGTCACCAAGCACGGCATCAAGATGAGCGCGATGCCCGCCTGGGGCAAGGCGGGCCACGACGATCCGACGATCTGGAGCATGGTGGCCTTCCTTGAGAAGCTGCCTAGCATGACGCCCGCCGAATACAAGGCCATCGTGGCGAAGGCGCCGCCAGACGAGGACATGGACATGGATGAAGGTGGTGGCCACAGTCACGGGGACAGCGATGCACAAACCCACGGTGAGGCGCCCATGAAAGGCATGGACATGAAGTCCGGCCAGGATGCGACCTCCGCACCGACACCTGCAACGGCCCGCTCGGTCGGTGCGAAGCCGACCGGCGACGGGCACGCGCATCCGTAACGGCCTTCGCATGGCACGCGGCCGAGCCATGCTTCGCAGGCCGCGCCCATGGCGATTGCGCGAGCTTCGTCGCGCCCGCCTGACTGCGGGCTGCTGATCGCCTTCCGCGGCGCGGACATCTCCGCGCCGCAGTTGATGCCATCGCTTGCCTTACGGCTGGAGCAATGTGACCGATGTCAACATCGTGTCCTTTCCTGCCGGTCGCAAAGTGAACTGCACTTTGTCTCCGACTCTGGCCACCTTCAATAGGTCAGCCGAGGCCACTTTGAACGGCATCGTCATTGCTGGCCAACCGATCGACGCAATCGCCCCGTGCTGCAACGTGATGGTGCCTTGGGTGGTATCGATGGCTTTGACGACACCAACGCCCTGTGCGTCGGCAGACTTGGTGTCATGCGCCATCCCGGCCATGCCGTCCATATTCGGGGCCATCGCTTGTGCGTTGGCGAAACTCGGCGCAATCATCAGGGTGCCGATCAGTGCAAAGGCAAGAACGTGCTTTTTCAAGGGATGGTTCCTTTGTAGGGAGTAAGTACGACAGGCGCCTTGTTGGCCTTGCGAATTCGATGCAAGACCAGGAGGCGAAATGCTGCAGGCACGACGAGCATGGACAGCAGCGGCGCGGTGAGCATGCCGCCCACCATCGGAGCCGCGATGCGCTGCATGACTTCAGATCCAGCGCCATGCCCTAAAAGAATTGGGAAAAGGCCAGCGAGGATTACGGCAACGGTCATGGCTTTCGGGCGCACGCGTTGGACGGCGCCTTCGCGAATCGCCTCATCGAGTTCATCGGGCCCGGCATGTGGATTGAGCGCGATATGATGTTCCCAGGCGTGACGCAGATACAGCAGCATCACTACGCCGAACTCGGCCGCCACACCGGCGAGGGCGATAAACCCAATCATCGTCGCCACGGATACGGCGTGCCCCAGTAGCCAGATCAGCCATAGCCCTCCGACGAGAGCGAGCGGTACGCTGGCCATAATCATGGCCGCTTCACTTGCCTGGCGGAACACCGCATAGATGAGTGCAAAGATGATAATGAGCGCGATCGGCACCACGAATTTGAGGCGTTCTAATGCACTGGCCAGGTACTCGAATTGACCCGACCAGGCCAGCGTCACACTGGGAGGCAACTTGACTTCCTGAGGCACGACTCGCTGCAGGTCCGCAACGACGGCACCAAGGTCACGGCCGGCAGTGTCCACGTAAACATAGGTCGCCAGCTGCCCATTCTCGCTCTTCAGCATCGGCGGCCCTACGTCCAGGCTAATGTCCGCGACCTGGTCGAGGGTCAGCTGGGCACCGTTGCTGGCCACGAACGGCAACTGCCGGAGTGCGCCGATCGAATCACGGTCAACGCGTGGATAGCGCACCACGATCGGATAACGCTCGCGGCCCTGGACGGTCTGCCCGATTGGATCGCCCCCCACCAAAGTGGCGATCAGCTCTTGCACCTGTTGTTGGTTCAAGCCGTAGCGAGCGGCGTCATCGGGACGAATACGCACATCGACGTAGCGACCGCCCTGGGCACGTTCGGCAATGGCCGAGCTGACGCCAGGCACTCTCTTGGCGACGGTTTCGATCTGATCGGCCACGGTTTGCAAGGTCGCGGGATCAGGCCCAAGCACCTTGATGCCGATAGGGCTCTTGATGCCGGTCGCCAACATGTCGATGCGATTGCGGATCGGCGGCACGAACAGGTTCGTCAAGCCAGGCACATGCACGGCTTTGTCCAGTTCGACCTTTAGTTTGTCCATGGTCATACCTGGCCGCCACTGGTCCTTCGGTTTGAAGGTAATGGTGGTTTCGAACATCTCCAGCGGCGCCGGATCGGTGGCGGTCTCCGCCCGCCCGGCCTTGCCGAACACGTGATCGACTTCGGGCACCGTTTTGATCATGCGGTCCGTGAGCTGGGCCAGTTGCGACGCCTTTCCCGCCGACAGGCTCGGCAGTGCGGTCGGCATGTACAGCAGGGTGCCCTCGTCCATCGGCGGCATGAACTCGCTACCCAATTGGCTGAAGGGAATCGCGGCACTGAGAAACAGCACGCCGGCCAGCAGAAGGGTTGCCTTCGGGAAGCGCAGCACGGCCTCCAAGATCGGTCGATACAGCGCGATCAGGCCCCGATTGAGCGGATTGTCCCGCTCGGCGCGAATCCGTCCACGAACCAGATAGCCCATCAACACCGGCACCAGGGTGATGGCGAGGCCGGCTGCCGCAGCCATCGCGTAGGTCTTGGTGAAGGCGAGCGGCTTGAACAACTTGCCTTCCTGGCCTTGCAGCGCAAACACCGGCACGAACGACAGCGCGATGATCAAGAGGCTGACAAACAGCGCCGGGCCCACCTCGGCGGCCGACTCGGCGACCAGTGCCCAACGCGCAACGCCCCGGGGTTCTTGTCCCTCGTGCGCATCACGCCAGTGTTCCAGATGCTTGTGGGTGTTTTCGATCATCACCACCGCCGCATCGACCATCGCGCCGATGGCGATGGCGATGCCACCCAGCGACATCAGGTTGGCCGACACCCCTTGCAGATGCATCACGATAAAGGCCGTCAATACGCCGAGCGGAAGCGTGATCACTGCGACCAGAGCCGAACGCATGTGGCCTAAGAACAGGGCGCATACCAACGCGACGACGATGAACTCCTCGAGCAGCTTGCCCCACAGGTTCTCCACGGCGGCATCGATCAGTTGCGAGCGATCGTAGGTCGGGACGATCTCCACGCCGCGGGGTAGGCTGTGCTTGAGCTCGGCGAGCCGATCCTTGACCGCAGCAATCGCCGCCTTCGCGTTCTTGCCCGTCCGCAACACGACGACGCCACCGGCAACTTCGCCTTGGCCATCCAGTTCGGTGATGCCGCGCCGGAAGCTGGGGCCTCGCCGAACGGAGGCGACATCGCGCAGCAGCACCGGCACGCCGACGGTGTTCGCAACAATCGGTAGACGCTCGAAGTCTTCGCGACTGCGCAGATAGCCCTCGCTGCGCACGATGAACTCCGCCTCGCCTTGTTCAATGACGGAGCCGCCGTTCGCGCCATTGGCGGCACGAATTGCGTCAACCAGCTGTGTCACCGTGACGTTGCGTGCGGCCAACTGTTGCGGATCAGGTACGACCTGCCAGGCCTGCTCCATGCCACCCAGGCTGGCGACTTCGGCAACGTCGGGTACGGTCTTTAGCTGATAGCGCAAGAACCAGTCCTGCAAGGCGCGCAGCTGCCCGATGTCGTGCTGTCCGGTGCGATCAACCAATGCGTACTCGTAAATCCAGCCAAGACCCGTGGCATCCGGGCCCAGCGCGGGGCTGACGCCGGCGGGCAAGCGATCACGGACCTGGCTCAGGTACTCCAGCACGCGTGAGCGCGCCCAATAGAGATCAGTGCTGTCGTCGAACAACACGTAGACGTAGGAACCGCCGAAGAACGAAAAGCCACGGACGGTCTTGGCCCCGGGCACCGAGAGCATGGTGGTGGCCAAGGGATAGGTCACCTGGTCTTCGATCACCTGGGGCGACTGGCCCGGCCAGTTGGTCTGGATGATCACCTGGGTGTCCGACAGATCGGGCAGCGCATCTATCGGTGTACGCACGGCCGCAAAGACGCCGGCCAATGCCAGCGCCAATGCCGCCAACAGCACGAACATGCGGTGCGTTATGGCGTAGCGAATAAGAGAGGCGATCATGGATGGTCTCCCTGCATGGGCATGCCTGGCATCGCTGCGGTCGCCGCGGGCGCGGGTGTTGTCGCTGGGTCATTCAAGCGATCCAGCGCCCCCGACAAGCTGGCTTCCGAGTCGATCAGGAACTGACCGGACACCACCACCTTCTCGCCGCCGCTGAGGCCGCCGAGGATCTCGGTATAGCCATCCGCCGCACGTCCGGTACGCACCGCGACGGCGCGAAAGCGTCCGCCGTCTTCGGCGACGATCAGGCGCGTGTGTTCGCCAGTGGAAATCAGCGCGTCGTCGGGCACGACCGGCACGGCTTTGCCCGGTGTCGGCTCGAGCTGCACCGTGGCGAACATGCCTGGGCTCAACGCGCCGTCCGGATTGGCGAGCACGATGCGTGCACGCTGTGTGCGCGTGGTCATGTCGACATCAGGAAGCACGGCCTCCACTTGGCCGCGGAATACTTTGCCCGGCACAGCATCGACGCGGACGGTGACGGGTGTGTCCGCATGCACGGTGCCGGCCACGGCCTGCGGCAAGGCTGCTTCGACCCAGATAGTGGACAGCCCATTGATCGTCATCAGCGTTTGCCCGGCATTGACGCGCTGCCCCTCGCGCACATCCAGGGTGCTGATCACGCCTGCTTGAGGCGCATGCAGGGTGACCTGCCCGCCGCTTCCCATTGCATGACTATCCGCTGGCGACAGGCCAAGTACCTGCAAACGCTGTTGCGCAGCACCGCGCAAGGCTTTGGCCTCGTCCGACTGGACATGCTGCAAGGCCTGCGACTCGGCCACGGCGCTGCTCCATTGCGGCGCAAGCAACTCTGCTAACGGTGCGCCTGCTGGAATGTTCGTATAGGGAGCGCGTACGTACAGCTTGCTCACCACCGCGTCCACACGGGCGCTGACGACCACGGCCTGGCGCAGGTCCCAGTTGATCGTGCCAGGCACCCGCACGGTTGCCGTCAGCGCACGACGTTCAACCGATGCCGTGCGTACGCCAAGGTTCTGGACCGTTGCCGAATCGATGCGCACGGCGCTCTGGTCGGCGCCAGCATCGGCGTACTTGGGGATCATCGTCATCCCCATCGACGACAAACCGGGTTTGTCATGATGCTCGGCGGGAATCATGGGGTCGTACCAGTACAGCGGCTTGGCACTGGTGGCCGGTGCTGGCGATGCCGTACTGGCGGGATGATCGCCAGAAATTGCTGCCTGCCCGCTACCGTGACGGCCTGCCCAATAAGCCACGATCGCAGTCATGAGCAACGCCGCGAGAGTGAAGGCGATCAAGGGCGCACGTTTCATGGGGTATTCCTCTCGGGGAGCAGGTAGGCCATGGCAGCCCACGCCCGGCCGTAATCGGTCAACATGCGAGCAAAGTCGGTGTGGTGCGAGATTTCGTCGCGGCGTGCGTCCAGCAAGGGCTGGATGTCGCCACCACCGCGATAGCTGGCCAGGGCCAGCGCGGCACGATCGTTTGCTTGCGGCAAGAGTTGGTCGAGATGGCGACGCACCTGTCGCCCTAACGCGTCCCATTGAGCCCAGGCGGCTTGCACCGCTTCGACCTGTTGCCTTCGCGCGTCGTCGTGCTCGGATCGAACAGCATCGAGATCGGCAGCACGCGCACTGATGCCGCGATCCTGCCGATTGCGAGCGAACAGCGGCAGAGTCACGCCGACTTGTACCGTCACCATGTCTGACAGCCCGCGAACGCGGGAACCGTAGCTCAGCCCTACGCTCCACTCGGGGTGCTTCTCCGCCTTGGCCTCGTCCAGCGCAGCCTCGGCGACATGTTCCCGAGCGGGCCAGTCCAACAGGTTGCCTTGTTGGTCCACGCTGGACAGCAGCGCGGACTTGTCGTGCGGGAGTACCGAGAAGTCTGGCGCGTCGGCCAGCGGCTGATTGATGGGAGCACCAAGCCAACGCTCCAACGATGCACGAGCCTGGGTTTCGCGGGAGCTCGCCTCGTCGATGCGATTCTCCAGATCGAGTGCTTCCATGCGCACCGCCAGTACATCGGCCGCACTGCCGCTGCCCCCTCGCAATCGCGCTTTCGCTATCTCGACATCAACGGCCCATTCCTGTCGCAGGCTCTGCAGCATCTGGACCTCCTGGTGAGCGCCCCAGGCGCTGATCCAGGCAGCCGCGACTTGCTGCTCGATGCCAAGTCGCGTCATCGCGGCGGTGGATACGGCTTGCTCGACACGGGCGCCGGCAATCTCGCGCTGCGCCTGCCGCTTTGTCCGTGATGGGAGCACCTGGTTGTACCCAACGGTGCGCATCGTCATCGCGTCACCGCCGGCCGTGAATGCACCTGGCCCTTGAACGGTGAGATTGTCTATTCCGAAGGTGAGTTGAGGATCCGGCAAGGCGCCGGCGCGACCCGCTTCTTCGCGGGCGGCATCCTCCTGGGCTCGACGCGCCAGTACCAGAGGCGTTTGCTCCAGGGCTCGCTGCGTGGCGGCGTTCAACGTAAGTGCCGTCGCGGGGTCGTCCGCCCGAGCTGCGGACGCAACGAGAAGCATGGCTGCCCAAAGGCACAGCCAACAGCGCACCGACAAGGCGCGCCTACTGATTTGATGCGAAAACATGACTAGCTCCGATCACAAAACCGTACGAGCCGCGCATACAGGCGCGGCCGCCTAGTGGTTAGCGATCGAGGACTAAATCAACAGAGTGCAAAACCGCAGCGTGGGCGGTGGCTCTGGACGATGCAATGAGATATCGGGCAGCACCGCCTGGTCGGGCGCATGCACTACCGTCCCCAGTAACGTGGGGGACGCGAGGGGTAACGATAGGGGCGGGACTGGCGGCAAGCGGACGTCGTGTGCCGACGTCGCATTACCGGCGCAATGCTCGGCGCAACGGGCATCCGTATTTTGGTGCTGAAATGACCCTTTCGCCGAGGGCGTCATGCCCATGGTTGCGCAATCGCCCGTCATCACGGTGTCGGCCGGCTTGGTCGGCAGTGTGCAGACATAGGCCGCCATGGCCAACTGTTGGAACAGCAGGCAAAACAAAACCATCCCGGTCCATAGGACGCGACGACGGCGGCTTATGTGAAGGCGCATGCGCATGACGAGCGGATGATAGCGCAGCTGGACGCGGGTCCAGTCAAGTGGCGCGGCAATCCCTTGGGGAAATTGTGAATATTGTGTTTAGGGCCGTGGAGGTTTTTCGATGCTGTTCTCTTGTACGGTCATTCTCTAAGCCCGGCTTTCGATCCGAACCCGGAGAATTTCTGCTGTACGCCCATGAAGGGCGGCGTGACCGGCGGTGACCTCTTAGTATCGGGCGTCATCGATCGCGTCAAAGAGTGCTCGGCTGTGCCGCCGTGGCGCCATTTGATCGTCCCGGCTTCCCACTATGAGCGTCGGCGCGGTAATAGCCAGCACCTCCGACGCAATGTCTACCCGGTCAACTCGACGCTCTTGCCAATTCTCCCTGTAGCAACGCCCCTTGCCACTCACAACCGCATTGCTGAAACCGGTGATGGGACCACCGAGCAACACGCGGAACAGCCGGGCCGTTGTTGGATCAACCTCTTCCTCAATCGCGGCTCGCAATCGAAAAATCTCTACAGCGACCGGAAGATCAAACAACCACCGGTCCTTGCCCCCGGCTCGACAAAGGTCTTGGGCAACATGCGCGCGAACTGGGCGCCGCGGGCGCGCGATGCACCGTCAGCAACGGGGCCACCCGATAGCTGGCCAACTTGGCTGCGATGCGACCAGCGAGGAACCCGCCCAAGCCAGACCTCAAACGAAGGTGCAGAAACGCTGGCACTCGGCTCGACAAGGTCCTTAGCCATGGCACTGAGGCGTAACCTCGGCCGTCCACGGAGGCAGAATTTCCATTGTTAGCTCGGACTTGCGTCCAGTGACAGGGTTAAGTCACTACGGCACTCTCAATAGACCCGGTTGATGACCCAGTCCACCAGGCCAAGTTCTAGGACACGATCGGCCACTCCGGTGCTGTCCATGAGCGTCACGCCGTCTTCCTCGCTGCCTTCGAAGCGTCCCTTGAGGGTGTGGAATACGTAGAACAGGCGGTCATAGTCGAGCCAGCCGCGCTTGCGCTCGATGTAGTCGACGATCTCCGCTCCGGTCGTCTGCGTTTTTACCTGGACGATGGCTTTTTCGCCCGTCAGCGGCATCTCCAGATCGAGATCTTTATCTCGCTGAGTCTTCCCAATGTGCCCTACGCGACGCCAACCGGCTCGGGCGAACATCATGTCGACTAGCACCTCGAAGTCGATGGGATTTAGTCGCTGAATCAGTGGAATAATGGCATCCCGCAGCTCGTGCCGTGCGACCGTCACGCGCTCCACATCCTCAGTGCGTTCACCGTTGATGCGAGCCAGGAGCCTGTCCGAACCTTCTATGGAGCACGTGGTCCCGCGATAGCCGACCACCTTGGTGACGTAGCCGGGCAGGTTCGACTTCCCGAGACGTTGCCCAGCGCTATCGACGCTTTGCCACCCACCGCGGATACGGCGGATGGTAGACAGATCCGTCGGGTCGCCCGGCGCGTACGGCTCAGGCTCGCCAGGCTCAAGAAATCCCCAGCACAGGTCCTCCCCGACGAACGTGATCCAAAGGATGTCCCCGACGTCCGTCCAGAAGCGACGGATCTCGTTGGCGTCCGTGGTACCTCGGCCCTTGCTCTTCCGGGCGGCCTGCCAAGCAGCGGCCAGGTCATCCCACCGTCCCTCACGGCACATGGCCATCGATTCGGGGTCCGCACTTTCAAAGCCAAATCGGATGGTTCCCTCGGCGCGACAGCTCGCTTCCCATTTACCTCCAGACCCCAACTTGATGTAGCGAAGCTCCCTGGGCCGGACTGGGAAAGTGGTCATGTATCACTCCTTTTGGGAAACCTTCTTTCTGCCATTCACTCGCAGCATCGCGCAACTATCCGGTTGGCCGACCTGAAGAACGGCCGGAGAAGTAGTCCCAGTGAGGCATGACCGACTCGATCAGCTCGACCGTCAGCGGCACCCCGAATAGCATCGTTTGGTCCGCGCCGGACTGTGTGCTCGATTCCGATCCGAGATCACCGGTGCCGCGTTGCTGGAGATCCATCTCGGCCAGCTTGAATCCGTCGGTCGTCGAGAGCACCGCATCCAGGCGATCGCGTGTCTTGGCCGAGATCGGGCCTGGGCACCAAAGGTGGCAGTGCCCCACGCCGCCGTTCCGTGCCACTCGCCCGCGCAGCTGGTGCAGCGTGGTCACTCCATACCGATCAGGGTGGACCACCACGATGTCGAACAGGTTGGCCACCGAGATCCCGACCTCGACCACGGTCGTGGTGAGGAGGATCTGTGCGCGCCCTTCGCGAATGTCGTCAATGGCGGCCGCCTTCACGTCATTGTCGTCGTCGCCAGTCATGGCGCGAACCCGGCCGGGATATTTGGCCTCCCAGCGCGGCAGTGCCTGCTCGATGCTGTGTCGGTCGTCGATACCGCCCGCCTGAGGCTTCTTCTTTCCCCTACCCCTTCGTCCCCCCTGGTGACCTTCGTCGTCCGCGGACTCGCGCTTAGGGTAGATCACCATGACCGGGCGACCAGCCTCGATAGCTCCGCGCACATGGCGGAACATCTCCGCTCCATCTCCCTCCCAGAGGTAGGTGTGGATGGTCTTGGGCGCGTGAGTCTCACGCATCGGGAACACCGCCACTTTGCCGAACTGGATCAGAGCCTGCGTGCGAGGAATGCAGGTGGCCGACATTTCGAGGAGGTGAGTGTCCCCCGAGACGTAGTGCTCGCGTTGCGAGCGCGACCACCTCTGCTGCTCATCCACTACGACCAGGTCAAACCTTCCAAGGTCGCGCGTGAGCACGGCGCTGGTACCCACAACGACCATCGCCATGGCTGCATGCGTGTCGTCGTGGTTTTCCGCGACTAGGCAGGATGTGATGTCTCCGTACAACCGCGCGAACTCCTCTGCGAGCTGCACGGCGAGAGGGTACGTCGGGGCCATGATGATCGTGCGCGCGCCAACATCCGCCAGCGCTGCGGCGAGCACGAGTGCTACCCAGGACTTTCCGGTACCGACGTCAGCGGCAAGGATTGCTCGCATCGCGACTGGCTCAGCCAGCTTGGCGGCAATCCCCTTTACTGCGGCGCGCTGGTCGTTCGTCAGCGGATGCGGAAGCTGTGCGACCCGGCGGCCGAGCGTGCGTACCGAATGGGCCGTGGCTCGGCGCGGCTGATGCCCGGAATGCTTGCGGTGGATCGCCGCCAGCGCAGCCAGCTCCATGTACGCGCGGCGCGCGTGCTCGCCCATCGCGGCGCTGGACGGTCGGTGCGTCTCCCAGATCAGCGCTTCAATCGTCCAGTCAGGACACCCGACAGATGTAAGCAGGTCCGCCACCGGGGCGATCGCTTCAAGTTGACTGGTGACGTGCCGGGTTGCACGCGAGACATTCGACCGAAGATACCCGGCTACCACGGCGCGCACTCGTTCGCGCGTATCGCCGCCCTTGCGGCCTGGATACGTCGGCCGCGCCCGCCCCTTCCAACCTGTATCGACGATCTCTTTGCAGGTGAGGTGAAGCCCGCCTTGCCACGGCTTGGCCACGACCAGCATCAGCAGCTCGACACCGTCCGCGATCCCCTTACCGAGTTCGGGATCATCGCCGTACAGCGTGACGGTGTATCGACTGCCAGTGGCATCCTCGATCTTGAAGCGCACCCGGTCTATACCACCCGTGCAACGAGTCGGCGACTCCACGGCATGAACTTCAACCGCAGTCGGCACGCCATGCGCGAGCGATTCAATCTCTCTGCACGGCGCAACGAAGTCGTCGTAGCCTACAGGTAGCAGTAACGGAATCTGCGATGGCCGCTCGATGCGGAACGCCCGCAACACGGCGATAGCCGCGCTGTCCGACGCAACCGTCTGCGCTGCCGGGGCGGGCACTACTTCGCCCTATCGTCGGGCGGCGCGTCAGACTTCGCCTTCCACGGTGGCGGAGCCCCCTGCGTTCGGCGGTTGACCTCGCGCCGAGCCAGGCCGAGTAGCATGCCGATTCCGAAGATGGCAAAGAGTGCGACCGCAACCACCGAGACTAGAAATGACATAAGGATTCACGCTAAGGAAAGGTGCGAGCCATGACGCTCGCACTCAAGTATTGGATCACAGCACGAGCGAGCGGAAAGACGCGCAAGCAAACGGGATGTCATCGAAACTGTTCCCGCCGCCGCCACCGCCCGGGCTACCGTAGTTGGTGTTTCCACCGTAGTTGCCACCATTGCCGCTGCTATTGCCGCCGCGCTGCTGGCCACCTCCGTTGTTGCCATAGTTATCGCCAGCACGCTGCTGGCCACCACCGTTTCCGCCACCGCCATTGCCGTAGCTTCCCTGGCGCTGACCACCGCCGTTTCCACCGCCGCCGCCCTGACGATTGCCCCCGCCGTTGTTGCTGTTGCTGTGCTGACGATTGCCGCCGCCATTGCTGCGCTGACCGTCACCGTCGCCCTGACCTCCACCCAACATCTGCATTTCGCTCGCGATGATGTCGGTGCTAAAGCGCTCGATGCCGTCCTTGTCGGTGTACTTGTCAGTGCGCAGCGATCCCTCGATGTACACCTGGCGGCCCTTCTTCAAGTACTCACCAGCGATTTCGGCCAGCCGGCCGAAGAGCTTCACCCGATGCCACTCGGTGCGCTCAACCTTTTCGCCACTCTCCTTATCGGTCCAACTCTCGGAGGTTGCGACGCGAATGCTGGTGATCGCCGTGCCATTCCCGGTGTAGCGTGTCTCGGGATCGGCACCAAGGTTCGCAACTAGGACGACTTTATTCACACCACGAGCCATGCGCTTCTCCTTTGTTTAATTCCAAAAGTTGCTGATAAATGCCAAAAGCTAGTGATACCGGCATTTACCGTTCTCGCCCGGTTGGGTCGACGCGCCGCACCACTCGATGGACATCGTGCTGCCCCGTGGGAACACGCAAATAACGAACCGAAACTACGCAGCCTTGGCAGTGGGTTGACGCTGCACGTCGGGGCGCAGTGTGTAATCCGTTCCGTACGGCTCTTCCGTGACGCGGAATGCCGCTGCAGACGCAATGGCTTCGACGTCCACGTCGTCCAGCGACGAGCGAGGCGCGCCAAGGCCATTCTCGACCGAGCAAGCGATACCCAGCGCCGAAGCCAGTTCTGCCTGGGTCGTGCAAGTCCGCGGTAGACCCGCGCGAATTACCGTGACACTTACTGACATTTCCCATCTCCTCTGCTCATCTTGGTCCGGAGGCGACGGCAGTATCACTACGCCACCTCGCCGTACATGCCCAAAACGCCCCAAACATCGGCCAGCGTTTCCCGTCGCGAGGCGACGCAGCTCGCCGACGAGCGGGCGCTACTTCTTCTTTCCTGCTTTCTTCTTCGGCGGCTCGTAGCCATAGAACGCCCACGCTTCCGGGTCGATCTTCATCGGGCGGGTGATAACCGCCGGATGCGTCTCGACGTGGTAGCCGTGGTGGTCGATCTGGCCATGCCGAATCAGCGTCCAGAGCATCGCGATTCCCAGCATCGCAACCTGCTGGTTGATCGGGAACTCCTGCCGCGTAATGGCCTCCTCCATCGAGCAAGAAGGCTCCTCGCGGTCCACCCGCTGCATGCTGGCCAGCTCGGGATAGAGGTCAAACACGTTGGGGAGCCGCGTTGCCGCGTCACACTCGCCAAGATGGCCGAGCAGAACCTGACCGCTTTTCGGACCATTGCCGAAGTCAAGCCACAGCAACCCCTTACCCGCCTTGACACCGATCTGACCGATCGCGGCACGTACCGCAGCCTTGTCCGTGCAGGTCACCAGGAGGTGCGGCACTCGATAGCTGGTGCGCAACTCGTTGGCTGCGAAGTAGCGGTGCTCGGGTTCCCACGAGAAGCCATAGGCGAGATTGATGCGCTGAGCCAAGCACATGACCTTGGACGCACCCACGTCCGGCTCGTAGAAGCGCTGTCGCCCCACGTTGGCGCGGCCGACTGTGTCGCCATCAATCAGCGTCACGTCAAAGCCGGGATGACCGAGTGCCATGAGGGTGTGCTGAAGGCGAGCGAGCCCTTCTGCGAAGTGGCTCCCCGTCCCGCCCAACCCAACGATGGTGACGCGGGCACGTTCGCTGCCAATCAGGGACGTAGGAGCATGAAACACGTTCGACATCACAGCACTCCAAGGCGCGTCAGGTCCGCCGGCGAAAGGGGGATCAGATATGGCGGGCATACGAAGCGCATGCACGATTTCAGCGTCTCACGCGATTGGCAGCGTCCAAGAACGACCGCAATGTACGGACCCTCGCGACTCATATCGGACTCGTCGTCGATAGCTGAGAAGTACTCCGGGTGGGCTCCGTGGCTGTGCATGTCGATTAGAAGCGCCTTGTCTTCGAACACGTCCGCGTAGGTCACATGGCTCCCGCTCGCGGACAGAACCGGCGGTTCGACCAGCGCCCAACCCTCCGGCCCACGAACGATCCCAGCGGCGACCTCGCGCGTGCCATCGCACAGGGCAAGGTTCGCGAGCTGTCCGAGCCACGACACCTCCAACGGACCACCCGCCGGACGCAGGAACTCGTCCGTGGGTCCGTAGGGCAACTGCACCGGGGCGATGCGAAGGCGCGCGTGCAGTGCCTCGCTGCGCACCTCCAGATAGACGCCATCGGACGCAAGGAGGAAGCGCTTCCTTCCAACAGCCAGGTCGTCGAGCGCGCCGAAGCGCGGAACCGGGACAGGGGGGCACAGAGAGAACAGCACGTCGTCGCGCTTATCCGTCAGCATGTCCAGGCCCTCAGTGCTGATCCGAAGGCTTGCCGACCAACCAGTCTTTCAGGCATACGCCGAGCGGCGACGGTCGCTCGTCGGGGAAGGGCTGATCGACACCGTCGAGCGATGCCCAGAAGGCGCGCACGTCCTCAGTCATGCCCTGCTTGTCAGCACGCAGCGCGTGACGATTGTTCGAATGGGTGAAAGCGGTGTCGAAGATCACCGACTCCCACTGGCCCATGTCCGCCAGCGTGCAGCCCAGTGGCAACACCGCGTCGCCGGTGCAGACGCGCCCATCAACATAAACGTTGGGCAGGGCCGATTGAAGCAGCTCTGTTTCGCCCGTGGGCCGCGTCGCGCCGTCCCCGGCGAACGAGGCAACGTACAAGGTGCGGTCCACCACCTTGAACACAAGGTTCGGCCAGACGACGTTGAGGGTTTTAGGGTTTCCCTCCGAGTCGCGGACGAACATCGCGCGCTTGGTGGACGGCCACCACCACACGAGGTTGTACGGGTCTTTGTAAAGGAGGTAGTCCGGGAAGACCGTCGCTTCGGTGACTTCTTCCAACCGCGAGAGCAACAGCTTGATGACTTCGGCCTCGTCGGCGCGGGTCAGCGGGCTCCCCGGCCCGATAATCGGGGCGCCGCTGGTGTCGGTCACGTTGTGCGACGTTACCAGTTCCAGGGTGTTGGTATGTGGGCGGCAGTGGAACAAAAGTGCGAGCTTGGTGCTGATCGCTTTGGCGGCGCAGTTCTTGAACTGATCTTCAGATGCGGTTGATACGAGGGCTTTGGGCACGTTCGAACTCCACGAGGTAACTGATGGCGGCAATGGCGGCTGACGCACTGATAATTGCTGCCTTTGCCACGGCCAAAAGTTCGCTCGGTTTCTTCATGTCCTTGGGCGCGAGATGCACCGCATGGGCATCCTCGCCGTGGCCCTGCATTGCCTGCTCGTACAGGTCATCGAGTGCGCTATGCGTCGGCGTGACGCTCGCGTAGAACGCCATCCCATCGGAGTGATCGCGGATCACGCGGTCGACTCGTGCGCGCTCCGTCGCGTGCACGGCAGTCGCTACGGCGTTCAGGCCCTTGAGCAGGCGAGCGGCTGGACCACGCTTCGGTAGTGGCTTGGATTTGCCGATATCTGCATCGTCGGTCGCCCTCCTTGCTGCGCGTCGAAACTTCAGAATCTCCCGGAGGTTGTCGGGATCGATATCGTCGGGGCCGCCCCAGCCCCAGCAGTCGGTCAGGCAGTCAAGCGCATCGGCGTCGTATGAAGGCTCGTTTCCCTCCCACGTCACGTTCTGCTCCAGGTCGCTCAAGCCCTCGTCCATGGACCCAAGAACGTAGTTCGCTGCGTACTTGCTCTCCATCATCGTCAGACCGTGCCCGCCTGCACTGATGACATCCCACAAACGATTCACCTCGGCATACAAAGCCGGGTGTCTCGCGGGGTTGGTCGGGAATCCTACGAAGGGCGTATCGTTCATCACGACGACAATCCCATCGCCCACATCGCCATCGCTGTTGCTGAATGCACCGTCGATGGAATAGCTGTCCTTCAAACACGCAAAGACGCGGTGCAGCGGCGCTGGCAGCACGTCGTAGCAGCTATAGACGTTCTTGGGATGGGGGATCGCTGCTTCATCACAGGTGCGGTCGAAGAAGCGGGTCCAACCGCGCATTGCACAGGTCGCCAGGTCCATGTCCGCGCCGGACTCGACCGCTTCCGTTACCTCATCTGCGGTCAGGTCACCCGATGCGTGAAAGGCGCGCAGCCAGTGGGCCAGCCCGTCAACGACATGCTGCGAGAGCACCCTGATCTCTTTGGTCGCTTTCAGCGACTTGCGCGGTAGCGCCGGCAGGTCCGGGAGCTTTGCATGCTTCGCCATCAGGGCGAACACTCGATTCCCTCGCTGACGCAGCGCACGGTCCACATCACCCGGTTCGACCACGCCTGCACGCAGGGCCTTGATGACCGTTCGGGCAGCGGTGGCACGAGCACTGTCGGAGACGCCACTAAGGACTTCCGACGACACTCGCAGGGTTTGGGCATATGCGCCTGCGTCGAGGCGAGGAATCGACAAGAGCATGACTTACACCAAAGGCAGGTAGGCAGACTTCACGGGCGAAGGAGCTTCGCCAGCAATGCGATGGCAGCGGTCGAATACAGCCTTCCATGCGGAAGTGCGGGACACCTCCTGAGGCGCGCCTGCCCAGTTGCTCAGGCGCGCAATGGTGTCCGCGACGCGCTTCTTCTCGCGCGTGCTCGGCGCGCCCTTGGTCTGGACGGTCGGCTTGCGGATCGGATACACGAGCGCACCGCCTTCCTCTGTCGGCTCACCCAGCGTCGCGTTGGCGACATACGGGTAGTTCGGAACCAGCGCGGCGAGCACCTGCTCGGGCGTCATGGTCGGGTCAACGTCGGGAAGCGTGGTGCCGGTCGGCAGGCGGAAGCGGCGCGGCAGGCGCTGGACTTGCGAGAGGGTCGGGTCGATGGCGGCGTTCATTACTCGGTTTCCTCCACTTCGGTCTGATCGGCTTCTTCTTCCGGCGTCTCGGGCGTCGATTCCTGCCCATCGGTATCACCGGACTCCTCGTTACTCGGCGCTTCGGCGGCGGCGTCGCTCGCCTGGGCCGGTGCGGGGGCTGCGCCACCGGCAGCGGCGCTGAACAGGTCTTGTGCCGGGGGCGCGGCAGGCGCGGGAGCGGGTGCCTTGGCCGGGGTGTTAGTCGTGGTCTTGGCGGGCTTCTGCGCAGGCTTCGTTTTGCTCTTGGCTTCTGCTGCGACCCTCGCGGCTTCAGCCTTGGCAGCGGCCTTGGCTTCGCGGTACTGCTCGATGGCCGACAGTTCCGGCTGACGCTCGGCGTCAAACAGCGCGATAGCCGAGGCCATCTGGTCATCCAGATCAGCGTCCTCGGATGCCGTGATGAAGAACGGCAGCGCGAGCACCGCTTGCAGGTGCGCCAGCTCCTCGTCGTTCGTCTCCGGCTCCATGTCGGCCAGCTTCGGGATGACCAAGAGGCTGTACCCCTTGTCGGTGCGCTTGAGGGTCAGCGTGACCTCGGACTGCCCTTTGAGCAGCGGCTTGAGAGAGTTGAGGAAGGACATGGCTCGCTCCGTTGGAAGTGATTTGATTTCACCGCGCTTAGGCGCGGCGAAAAGATGGAGAGGAAAGTGCGGAGCGTTCAGGCCGCGAGGCGTGTCTCGCCTTTGATCTTGATTTGCGCGAGCGTGCAATCGGCCACCGATACGTCATCGCGCTCGCCCTTATAGACGGGCTGATAGAGCGACCCGCCCTTTCGGGCGAGATACAGATAGATCACCTCTACCAATGCGCCGACGACGGGAATCGAGCGATTCGGCTGGATCGTTACGTTTCCGATCCCGATCCAATCGTTTCCGTCGTGGACTTCAATTCCCACGCTGCGCTTTGTCGGATGGTTGCTGCACACGCGAACGGTCGCCGACTCGACAAACTTCACTTTCAACGCGTCGCCATCGGACTTGCTGAGACCACCGACGTAGGGAGCCGATCCGCGCTTGAATACAACGCCCTCGGAACCGTCAGCTAGGAGCGTCTCATACATGCGGCGCTTGGATGCCGTGAAGGTCGTTGCGTGACTCAGGACCAGGTAGTCTCCAACGTCTGCGACAAACGCTTCGAGCATCGCGTAGCGCGCGCGGAAGCTGCGATGACGAACATCCTCACCCTGGAACTTGAGGAGGTCGAACGCATAGATCGTCTCGCCGACCACTTCGCAGTCGAGCACCGTTTCGCCAGTGAATTTGTAGGCGCTCGACAGCGCGACGGCCTTCGCCGGGACGGCGCGCGGGTTGCCCCTCTTGTTGATCGCGTGGACTTCGCCCGGCCAAAAGCCGATGGGGCAGCGCTCGCCGTCGTGCTTCTCCTGCATCACATAGGTCGGATCGGCGATCAACGAATCCGGGTCCACTGTAGACGTGGCCAGCAATTGAAGGTCGATCTGAAATACCAAGTTCTGCATTGCAGCGGCCTGCTGCGGAACGACGGTCGCTACACCAGCGCCATTGGTACGCTCGGTCTCCACGTAGCCTTTGCGAACCTTGCTCTTGGCAACCTTCTCCAGTTCGCGCACGGCGTCCGCTTCGACCGCGAACATCCCGGCCGATCCGTGGTTCAACGTGCCGCCGATACGTCCGTATTCGGTTTTGACCTCATAGCCACCGGCAGTTGCCAAAACCGAAATCAGGTAGCACTTGAAGCTGCCGTTCTTGGTATTTTCGAGTCGGACGGAAAGCATGGGAGAGGCACCGTGTCGCTGTGAGGTGCCCTCATAGTCACGAAGCTATGCGATTCTCATAGTTAAGCGAGATTCTGCACGGCCCGCGTCAACTGCGTGACGAAAGCACCCGAGGCGACCCACCCATCATCGAACTCCGCGCCGTCATCGAAGTGCGTCCGGCGGTCGAGATAGATGATCTCCCCTTCCGTTGTCGTCTCGCGACCGAGAATCTTTGCGATGTCCGGAGAGGACACGCCTTGGCGATAGATGGTTGCGGTGTCCTCGCCGATCACGATCCGACCTGCGTTCTTCTTATGCTGCATTTTTCAGCTTCTCCCTGAGGTCGTAGGACTTGAGGCCGCTGCGTGCTGCCAGGCCTTCGACGAATCGTTCAATGACGGTGTCCAGGTGAAGGAACTCGGCATCGTCCAACTCTGGCGTGAGGTAGTCGACGGCCGCGCCCGAGGCGTCCTGTTTGAAATCGAGCATCATTGCTTGGTAGGTGTCGAGGCTACCCGGTAGCTCCAGGGTCTCGAACTGGCACGTTTGCATCTGCTGCGGACGCAACATGCGATAACGCGCCTGCATTTCGGTCTTGGTGGTCCATGCACGGGCACCGAAGATGCCGCGTGAGGCCTCCGGGATGTTCAGGCCCGTCTGGACGACGCCATACGTGGCCACCAGCACCTCTACTGGGCCGCGTCGGAAACCCTTCGACAGCAACTCGTTGCGCTCCGTGATCGGCATTTTTCCGTGGAACGCGCGAGCCAGTGCGCCCTGCTGGTTGATCGACCTGGCCAAGCACTCCGCCAGCCCCGGGTTCTCAACGAACACCATCGTCTTGTGCCCGTCCTGAGCGCACATCACCGCGCGCTCGACCGTGAAGCGCTGCTTACTCGTCATCTGGCTATAGGTGGGGAAACCCTTGATGCCGTACTGCGGATAATTCCCCGCCATAAGCACGGCACCAATGCGGGCGAGCAGCGCCACCAGGTTGATCTGCTTCCCGCTGTCGCCCGCCTTCGCGCGCATATCCCGGTACCAGTTCGCGAACTCATCTGCGATCGTCAGCCAGTAGCCGAGGTGGCTGTCGTCCCAGTTCACCTCGTGGTGCTCCACCTCGTACGCCGGCGTCTTGATGTACGGCGACACCTCCGGCTCCTGCGCAATGCGGCGCTTGATGAAAGGTGCAGTCCACGCCCGCAGTGCGGCGAGGTTGGCCAGCTTCGGCACCTCACGCTTGCCGCCGGTGAAGTCTTCCTCGAACTGTGCTGTTACCCACTCGGTGACCACGTGCTCATCGCGAAACACATCCGTGCCGCGACGCGCCGAGTGCATCGAATGCAGAAGATCAGGGGTAAGATAGGGACGATAGAAGCCGAACGGCTGGATCGCCGTGCCGTCGCCGCCCACCCACTGCATCTGGGGAAGGAGGTCGCGCGGCATGTTGGCGATGGGAGTACCGGTCATGCCATACCGACGCTTCGGGCTGACCATGTACACGGCGCGCGTCTGCGCGGAGAAGCGATTGCGCAGCAGGTGCGCTTCGTCGCAGACCATGGTCGCGATACGACGACGTAGCAGGCTCGCGTAGGTGCGGCGCGCGTGCGCTTCATTCACCGGCTTGCGGAGCCTCGAGTACGAGATGATGTTGATACGCCGGAGGTGTTTACAGTCCTCCGGCGACCGGATGACCTGGTACTCCTCGGCCGGCACGCCAACGGAGCGCAGTTCCGTCAGAAGCTCATCAATCAGGTGCGCCTCAACGCATATCAGATTGTGGTTGCCGCCGGCGAGGCAAAGCGCGATCGCAGCGCGCGTCTTGCCCAGGCCCATCTGGAACGCCACGATGCCCGAGCGGGCCATGAGGAGTTCGACGACGTCGCTTTGCTGATAGGTCCAGCTCGCGACGGCCGCGCCGCCGCTGCGATCAAGGCGCACGCGGATTTGCTTGGCCAGCTGCGGATACTTGACCTCGCGGCTGTCGTGGATCGCGGTCCACTGGGGACTTGAGGGGACCTCGCTGAGCATCTGGAAGCCGCGCAAGAGCGCGCTCTCCTCAAGCGAGAGCACTTCACCGGTGGTCGGGTGCGTGGCCGCGTAAACCCCGCCCTCATACGTGAAGGGGACTTCCTGGCCAGGGAGGAACAGCCCAGAACCCCAGCGCGCCGGGTTGCATTGAATCGCCTCCCTCGGGGTCGCAGTGAGAGTGCCGCTCGCCCCGGGGCCATGGATCAGGGCCACGCGGCCAAGCGGGGTTGCGGCGCGGTCGTGCTGCCGGCGCCGGCGGCGCAGGTACCCGGTGATGCCCGGGTCGGGAATGGGTCGGCCTCCAGCGGCACGGATTGAATCAAGGATCTCGCCCCATGCAGCCAGAGGATCCGGCTGGGCAAGAACCAGTTCCAGGTCAAACACACCCTGCCCGGCATACTTCACCCCCACCGGGTAGCGCCCCTCCTCCGGCAGCCGCGGCGGCAGGATGGAGCGCAACAGGCCATTCATTACCTTGGCCTGCACCAGACCGCAGCGGAAATGCATCTGCAGCTTTCGGCCGCAGTGCGTCAGGCGCACGGCGTCGTCGCCGGTTGGGTCCAGCGTGATCACCGGCTCCGACGGATTTACCCGGATGGAGCGCAGCTCCGGGCGGGCTTCGTGAGTATTGGAGCATCGGACAGGAACAGATGGCAGGTCGGCGTCCAGCGAATCCAGGTCCAACACTACCGGCCGAGCCGAACCCACCGCGAAAACCGCGATGGAAACGTCTACATCGGCGGTTTCGGACTTAAAAACTGAACGACCCAGCCGATAAAGCGCTCTGAGCTTCTTACCGAACGCCGGATGCCCCTCCAAGGTGGCGGCAAACGAGGTCGAGAGCACGGCGACGACAAGATCACACGCGTCAAGGGCTCGCTCTAAGGCGTAGGCGTGGCTAACGGCGGACGTATGCGGGCCAAAACGGCCGGCGCACGTCGTCTCGCCACCAACCAGCAAAGGCGACTCCAGATGCACAGAAAACGGCGGGTTGATGAGCCCCACCCCCCAGCCGGAGGCTCGCTGCTCCTCCAGGGCGAGCGCCCGCAGTTCCATCTGGAAACCTGCGGCCCCAGCCTGGTCAACCAGCTGCTCAACGCTCGGCGCATGGATGTCCGCGCCGCCAATGATGTGCTCCTCAGGGTTGGCGAACTGGAGCAGACGTCCGGAGCCAACCGAGTTATCGAACACGGCGACGCGGCTGCCCGGCGACCGCTTCAAGGCGTCAGCCATAGCCGGCCGGACGATGCGCCACATGAGGGCCGCGACGTCATCGGGCGTGAAGAATTGGGACAGGTGTTCCTGTCGGGCCAGGTGCAGGCCAGCCAGGGAGCCCGGGCGGCGGGCCGTGGACCCGAGGCTGCGGACGGCACGCAGCGGGGCATACCAGTCATTGAGGCGGGGGGCGGTCTCGGTCATATCGGGGAGCATGAGACCGAGGGCCGGCGGGCAAAGTTGGGCCGGTTTTGGCGACAATGGGCCCCGCGGCGGGTTTCAACCCGCCCGAATCGCCGATGGTCGCTGAGGGAGCTGCTGGTGTTGGAAGGATTTATGGGCCGTGTTCGGGGCACTTTGGTGCGCCTTAATGCGACCCTGCGTCACAGCGCGCGATTCGCCGAGCGGAGAATGCCGCTTCTCGGCGCGGTGGCTGTCGCCTCCTTCCCGACCTTCTACCTCATCTGGGGTTATGTCTATCCGCAGCCCTACGAGAATCTCGGATGGCGCCTAGTCGTCGCCGCCCTGAGCGTCCCGCTGCTTCTGGCCGGCTACCTGCCGCCCCGCATGCGCGACCTGCTGCCTCTCTACTGGCTGCCCTGCATCGTGGTCAGCCTGCCGCTGTTCACGACCTACATGATGCTCATGAACGGCATGACCACCGTGTGGCTGATGACACAGCTCACGGCAACATTTCTCGTCTTTCTCCTCTTCGAAGTGCGCGTGAGCATCTACGCGCTCCTCATCGGCTGGCTTCTCGCGGGCTTGTGCTGGTACCTCGGCGGGCACCCCGACGTGCCCATGCATCCGCTCGGACCGCTCTCCCTTGTTTGGGCCTTCGCCATCATCACCGCCATTGTGTGTAACTTGAGCCGATCTATTGCTGAGCAGTCCCGAGGCGACAGCCTGCGCGCCACGAGCGCGACCATCGCCCACGAAATGCGGACCCCGCTCGCATCAATTCGGTTGGCCGGTACCGGCCTAGCCAAACACCTTCCCGAGCTGCTGGGCGGATATGAGGCGGCAGTCAACGCCGGCCTGATCAAGCCGAAAATGCGGCAGAGCACGTACAGCGTCATCCGTGACATGGCCGACACGGTCTCGACCGAGGCGGAGCACGCCATGGTCACCATCGAGACGCTCCTCGCCGCTGCGCAATTCGCTGAGCGTGGGACCGACACAGAAGTCGATGCCGGCGCGACCGTGTCCTCGGCACTCAACCGGTATCCGTACGGATCCGCTACTGAGCGCGATCGCGTGCGTGTCGCGGTCAAGGAGACCTTCGTCTTCACAGGATCGGCTCCGGCGCTCACGAACGTGATCTTCAACCTCGTGAAGAACGCGCTGCACTACACCGCCCGCAAGGCAGAAGCGCTCGTGCACATTCAGGTCGACCGGCCAAAAGCCGGTGTGGGCCGCATCACCATATTCGACACCGGACAGGGAATCTCACCGGAACTCCTGCCGCGAATCTTCCACCGATTCGTATCAGGCAAGGAGCGTCCGGAGACAGCCTTGGGCATTGGCCTCGCCTATTGCCAGGAGGCCGTCGCTCAGATGGGTGGGCAGATCAAGTGCTCCTCCAAGAACGGCATCTTCACCCGCTTTGACATCACTTTCCCAACCTCAAACAAGGCCGACACCGGTGCTCCGTAACCTACCTAGCCCCGTACCGCCGTTCTTCTTCCCCACGCGCGTGATCCACGTGGACGATCATGAGACGTACCTGCGCGTCATGCGACCGCACCTTGAACCGGATGTACTTGTGGAGGGATTCGCGTCCGCTGGCGACGCACTGGATGCCATAGACAGCGCGCGAGGCGGCCCGGCTGCTCTCGCCGAGTTGGTGCACCACCGCAAAGACGATAACGGCGTAGAAAACGAGCTCGTGGTCAACGTGAGCATGATCAAGCGGATCATGTACGACCCAAGCCGTTTCGCCATGCCGTCTGTGCTTGTCGCCGACTACGCCATGCCGGAAATGACGGGCCTCAACTTCCTCCAGACCTGCGCCACCGCCAACATTGGCCGTGTGCTTCTCACGGGGCAGGCGGACAAAGCCACCGTCATCAAGGCCTTCAACGACGGTTTGATCGACCGGTACATAGAAAAGTCTGACTCCAACGCTCCCGACGTGCTGATGAAGACGATCGCTGAGCTGCAGTGGCGTTACTTCGCCCGCGCCTTTTCGACCGTTGGCCACGCGCTGTCTCGCGAGGACTACCGAGTGTTGTGGGACCGCGAAGCGATGGAGACCATCGTTGCCTCTCTCAACACAGAGGCGGTCGAGATGTACCTAGTGCCGGAACCCACGGGGCTCCTGTTCCTCGACGGACACGGCGAGGCCGAATTCGTCGTCGTTGTATCCGACACGCAGCTGCTGAACATGATCGACGCCGGCGAAAAGCATTCTATGTCCGATGACGACCTCGCGCAGATGGGCAGTGAAGAGGCGGTGCCGGTGCTGCATGAGGGCGCGAAGAGCTACGACGGTGATCGGGTCAACTACGACATGATTCCTGTGGAAACCCTGCGCACGAGTGAAGGCACCTATCACATCGGTCGCCTGCAGGATCTTTCCCGCTTCAAGCTGGACGAGGTGATGCCGTACGAGCGCTGGCTCGACGAACGCGAGCGTGGAAACGCGGGCGATCCGGCGTTCCGCTGATCTCCACGCCATTTGGGCCCCGCTCGCGCGCGGGGTACCCTTCGGACATCGGTGCTTCCTTCGGAAAGCATCCACCTGCAACCGGAATCGGAGCCTGGCATGCGCAATGAACCCTCGGACCTGTCAGCCACTGTGGGTCAGAAGGACCGCGATCCGCTTGTTACCCCGCTTCAGGCTTTGTGGCGCGAGCGCGTGGCAGCGCGCGCTCCGGTGGCATCGGTTGCTCAGGTGCGCGCTCCCGTCGCGGACGAGGCGTTCGGCATCGAGGAGGTTGCGACGATGCTCCGCCGGGTTGGTGCAGCAGCCACCCGCTAAGCAGCTCCACGTCGACGGATCATGCTCGATCAACTCAACAGCGCCGACCTTCGTCAGCTACTGACCCGCGCCGGGCTGCCCGGCGTGCAGGTTAGGCAGGATGCTGGAGCAACCATCGTCCTAAGCGTCAGGTCGAGCGACTTTGTGCCGGACGGCCTGGCGCTCGCCGGGCATCCAGCCGTGGCCAACGAACTCCTCGGCATCGTCGACTATCCGACCTTTGACCTTACGCTGTCCCTACCGGACGACGGTCTATCCGGTTTTGCTGCGCTGGCAGCTTGGGGAGAGTTGTTGAGCGCCGCGGCGCGCGAGATCCGCATCCGCATCGAGGAAGTCGGGGACCAAGTCACGGCGGCTCGCACCCGGTTTGAAACGGAAGCTGCCGCCCCTTGGCACATCACAGGCTTCGACCCCTACACGCAGAGGATCTCGCTGGGCGGTCGCACCTTGGTGGCCACCGACTGCCGACGCACCGGGCAGCTGGAGGATCTCTCGCGCCTTTTCCTCGGACCGCTCCTGGCCACGGCTGAGAGTCCGGCGAAGATCCAATCTCGCGCACGGATTGCCCCGCGTTGGGCAACCGTCGATTCGGCACAGCGAGGCGGCCACATCATCACGGTGATGACTGGCCGCCGGCAGTCGAAGCGGGTGCGCGTGGATCTCCTCCGACGCGCGGTGATCAAGGGGCCGGTTACCGACTGAGCGTCGTCACGGCATCTGACTTCGGGATGACCGCCAGCAGCGGCAAGCCGCGCGGCATCGGCCTGACGATCGTCATCGGCTCGAAGTTCGGAGACTTCTTGCCGTTGCAGGCCATGAGCACGATGTTGTAACCGCGCATCATGTCGGCGATCACTCGGATTGAACGATCCATCACTTCGAGCGTCGCGGGCACCCACGCCTCTTCACCACCATCCAGGTCTGCGCGCTCGCACTCGGACATTGTGTTGGCCAGCAGCTGCGCCACGAGCTGTAATGCAACGATCTGCTGCGCACGCGCCGTCCATGCGCCGGCAACGACGGCCTGGGCCATGACCTCGATCTGAACCGACTTGGGTGCACGACGCTCCCAATCTCGATACTCGTCCTCGCCCAGCGACTTCGCCGTCAGACGAACCGCTTTGTTGTAAAAGGCGACAAGGTGTGCCAGTCGGCGCCAGGCAATGCTCGGCGCGCAGTGGCGCACGTGCGTGTCGATGTCCACGGACATCGCTGTCAAGACATTCTCAATGGCGGCGGTGGCCGCATGCCGGTGATCCGTGATGCGAATCAATGCAGTCCCTTCCGGCAACGACGCCGTGCGAACCTCGCGGAAGGGGACCGTAGGGGTAAACGTGGTGGCGCCCGAGGCGACAGCGATGGTCAGGCCGTTGTTCCACATGCCGGCGGCGCCGTCGGCCAGGTCATTCCACACGGCGACCGGCATGCCGTCGTCGGAGCTGATCTCCACTTGATCCGGGAAACCCATGGCGTCCAGCGCCGATCGCTCGGCGGGATTGGAGCAGGCCTGCCGCAGGAAGGAATCCCAGGCCGCGCCCGAGCGGGTGTGCAGGCGCTCGATCTCGCGGCGAATGTGGCGATGGGCGTCGGTCTCCGGACCGTCAGTCGGCAGCAGACCGACAAGGCGGGTGGCAACCTCGCGCGAATCCATCACCTGAGCGAGGTAGTAGGCCTCCGCCGGGCTGGGTATCGGCAGGCGGCTCTCACCGCGCTTGATTTCGCCGTTCTTGGTCTGGGCACGGCTGGTCCGGGACATACCTGTCTTCCTTTGTTGAGCTTCCGTATCGGCGCGATAGCAGCCACTGAAGGCAGGTCTTCGCCGAACTGATAATGCAGCAATAGTCAAACGACGACTACAGAAAAACCCCCCGAAAGAACGCGCCGTTTCGCCATTTGCCGTGGAGCCTCCGCACCTAACCTTTCCTCACTTGGTCACAGGAAAGGAAGAAATGGCGAAGAACTCGAAGCCCCAGAATCGGGGACTGTTCACAGCATTTGCTCTGGCGGGCACAGCCATCTTCGGCTACGTGATGCTCCAGCAGTGGACAAAGCACGATAGCTTGCCCCCGGGCGACGGTACCGTGGCGGCAGACGAGCACATGCTCGACCGCCTTGATGACACCAATGCCGTCGGGCGAGCGTTGAAGGAAGTTGTCCAGCCAGCCAGCAGCCGCGGATCGTCGACAAGCAGCGATGCGCCGGCCGTCATGCGCCAGGCTGCCCCACCACCGCCCGTGGATCAAACGGACAAGCAGACAAGAGAGAACGCAAAGCGCGGTGCCATTGTCGGCCTTCCGGCGGTGGTCTCCGCCAATAGCTTCCAACTTCAGGGACGGACGGTCGTCTTGTGGGGAGTGGCGGTCCCGCAGTCGCAGGTGCCGTGTGTGACTGGGCAGGTGTCATGGTCGTGCGGCACCGAGTCGCTCACTGCCCTTAGGCAGTTCCTTGGGCTGCACGAGGTCGCTTGCTTCGACAAGGGCAACGACAACGCCGGGCGCATGGTTGCGCAGTGCTTCGTCGGCCCGCTCGATGTCGCCGGCGACCTGGTGCGCAACGGCTGGGCAGTCGCCGATTCGAATTACACGCGGGCGTACACACCGCAGGAATCGGACGCCAAGTTCAAGCGCCGAGGGATCTGGACCGGAACGTTTGATCGCTCGTCGTTTGTCGGCGCATTCGGCGCGCCGCTGTAATCGTAGACTTGCCAACGCCTCACAGGCCAATGGCATTGGGCATCACCCGCGCGCGCCGGGTGATCGCCCCGCGAAGTTACTGCATACCGCCGGCACCAGGCGCCGGCCCGCCACCCTCGTACTGACTCTGCTGAGCCCGATAGCGCTCCAGCTTCGCTTGGGCGATCTGAAGAACTTCCAACGCGTTTCTCCCCGAGAGATCCCGACGAGCGCCGGCGATCAGCTTCTCCTGCGGCACCGTCTCCGGAAGGATGTGCTGAGCGCGCATCTGCTCGATCGGAAGATTTGCCACCATGATCAGGCGCACTGCCTTCTGGAATGCCTTCGCCTGTTCGTCGGGAAGCGCGGCGGTGATCTTGTTGATCGAATCAACCATGGTGTCGACCGACGAACCGTCGATGCGAATCGCCAGGCCGGGCTGATCGAAGTCCCCACGGGACACCGAGGCGTCAATGTCTCGCTCGCTTGCGTCGATGACCGCCGGCGATGCCAGGCGTAGCCCGCTCGCGAAGTCGACATGTACCCCTGTGGCTTCCGCTGGCCAGGGCGTTTCCGGAATCGGCCGCTCCTGTGTGGAGCTCACCACAGATACCGGCACGGGCGCGCGTTGGGGCCACAGCGCGGCGGCCGCGCACACCGCCGCCGCCGCAACCACCCCGGTCACAAGAACCCAGCGCCGGCGACCGGTCGGCTGGTGCACGGCCGCAGTCGGCACCTGCACCGTTAGCGTCTGCTTCTTCCCTTTTGACATCACTCCTCCGTCTCTCATCCGATCACGCGCGCGTGGCCAACTTGAAGGTCGACGGTTGTGCGCCCGCGAAATGTGTTGGCGGCCAGCTGATATGTGGCCTCAATTTGTTGGCCAACCGCGATGGGTGGCTCGTTTCCCGGTTCCATTGCGCGAAACCAGATCCCGCGCTGAAGCGAGCCCTCCGTATCCACCAACTCAAGCTTCAGATGCGATCCGTCACCGACCGCTTTGAGGGCGCGCACACGGAACGCATCGGTAAAGCTTGGTGACTCGAACTCCCGTCCATAGGGTTCAAGGGCATCAAGCTCGGCGATCACGTCGAGCCCGACCCGCCTACCCAATGAACCGTCCGTCCACACCAGAGGCTGAGCGTTGGTCGTATCGCGCTGCGCGAGGACCGCGCGGCACAGCGCATCGTGGAATCGAACGATGTTTGCCTCATCGAGACCACAGCCCCCAGCGCCGGCGTGGCCACCGAAAGACTTCAACAGGCCTGGCTCAGCTCGGTCGACCGCGATGAGCGCATTGCGCACGTGGACGCCTTCAACCGTGCGAAGCGATCCGGTCACGAGACCCGGTTGACCCTGCTTCGGGGACAGGCAGCACACTGGTCGACCGAATGCCTCGACGAGGCGCGACGCTGTGATGCCGTGAACGCCGCTGTGCCCATCCGGTAGATGGACGACAATCGCGGCCAGGCCGGCTTCGACTTGGACTTCTGCGATCTCGCGCGCGATCGCAGTCATCTCTCGTTCCACTTGCTTGCGCGAGTTGTTCTCGGCCTCAAGCAGCTCGGCGAGATAGTTGGCCTGCGCCTGGTCCGTACTGCAGAGAAAGTCGACGGATGCAACGGCATCGCCCATGCGACCCCTCGCGTTGATACGCGGCGCGACCCCGTGTGATATGTCCTTTGTCGTGAGCGGACCATCCCTGCCCAGCACCTGTCGCATTGCGATCCACGGCGCTCGATCGGAGGCATTAATCAGGCTAAGTCCATAGCGAATGACCGCTCGATTGTTCCGCGATTTCGCAAGGGAAACGGCATCCGCTGTTGTGCCAACGCAGCTCCATGCGAGTAGCGGTGCCAGCGATGGCGCGTTCGCCGGCAGCACACCGCGACCGATCAGCTCCTTGCGCACCGCGCACATCACCAGGAACATCACGTGGACCCCAGCGATGAACGGATCAGGAAACTTTGAATCGCTCCGTGCCGGATTCACGCAGGCAACAGCAGCGGGTGGTCCTTTTCCCTCGACACCATGATGATCCGTTATCACCACGGGAATGCCGACGGCCTTGAGTTGCTCTACACGCGGGGAGTCACCCGATCCTTGATCGCCCGTCACAACTAAACACGGACGCTTGACGAGCGCGAGTAGACGCTCGACGACGGACTCGCTCACACCGTAGCCTTCACGCATACGGTGCGACTGCATGTGCACCACTCGCTCTTCCGGAACTCCAAAGTAGTCGATCATCGCGAGACGAAACACCACGGCCGCATCCGCGCCATCTGCGTCATGGTCCATCACACCGACAAGGGTTGTGTCCGGCGACATCACTGCGTCCGCAATGGCGGACGCGGCCACATCTATGTCTGGCAACAGATCGGGCGGGTCGAGGCTCTTCAACGCAGGATTGATCAGGCCAGCCACGTCCTGGACAGCCGCAATGCGACCCGCTATCACGCGCGCCTGCAGTGGTGTGTAGCCCTGCTGCAGGGCGTTGTACATCACAACTTTGTCGACGGGGCGGGTTCGAAGTTCTGCGTTCACAGCGAGGGTCTCAGGAAGGCACCGATAGTCAGTTACCGCCGCGCCATGTCTGCGCAAAGAAAGGCGGCATCGCGTTGGCCAGCGACGTTACTTCTCCGGCAACCAGGTGGGATCACATCGATCCGGCACGGTCCACATCGATGAGGCATCCCTGCGCACAATGATCAGCCTAGGCGCGTAGCCCCAGTACTTACAGGCCGCACCGTCCCAGATCGTCTGGTCGTTGGCCTTGAGCGCATCCGCTATCGCCTTCTCGATATTGTCTTTGTCCGGCTTCTGCAGATGGGGCATGCCATTCATGGCTTCCTTAGTCCGCTCAGACCAGGACTTAGGCATCGGCAGGATGCAGATCGCACCGTAGCGATTGGGTACGCGGACCTGGCGCAACCGAAGCTCATCGCAGAACGCTCGGTACCGAAGCGCCGCAGGTCGCTTTTGCCAGCGATCGCGTTGGGTCATGCGGGGCTTTCCCAGGACGAGGATATCCACCATCTGGGTGTCGGGATTATCCGCGTCCTCGCTCGTCGCACTCAAGAGATTCGCCAGGAGCGTCGCGGCCGTCGCGCGCTTCCGCGCGCGAGGCGGCGGTGCGGCGATCTGGGCAAGCTTCGGCAGCGGCTGAGGCGCCGGCGCCGCCGTGCTCAGTCCGTGCGCGCTGCGCAAGAACTCTGCCCACGCTTCCCTGCGAGCGCCACGGCTAGCCATCCTCATCTCGCACACTTGCGTAGCCAAGTCGCACGGCCGACTTGAACTGTGCGCTCGGCTTGAATGCCGGCACTTTGGTTTCTGGCAGCCAAACAGGCTCGCGGGTGCGTGGATCCTTTCCCGCGCGCGCTGGCCAGGCCTTGGCCTGGAACTGTCCAAACCCGCTGATTTGAACACACTGCCCCTCGGCCACCTGCTGCGTGACGATCTTCGTCATTGCGTTGAGCATCTTCATCGCGGCGCTGCGACTCATCCCTGTTGCGGCGTGAATCTTTTCGACTAACTCGGACTTCGTCATCTCTTCCCCTGAAGGCCCGCCTCCTGCGGCCACGTCGCTCAAATCGCTCTGTTCTCAGCCGCGCTGAAGCGCAACCTCTTCGAAGCCCAGCTGCACAGCTGCAAAGCCAGCGAGGTGGAGAATCTCGGGAAGGTCGTCGGTGCCCACCTCCAGCTGCTTGGCCCATGCGGCCATGCGCAACTGGTTCGCCTGGAGGAACTCGCTCGGCCGCGGCACAAATCCATCAGCCACGTGAGCGGAGATGGACGCCGTGTCGATGGCTGTCAACTCGTACTGGTCACCCTTGGTGAAGCGGATCCACTGTCGCTTCCGCGCGCGACCGTCAGGCCCCTGCTTGGTCGACGTGTCCACCTTCATCAGGTCCGCCGCCGGGAGCATGCTTCCCAGTCGCGCCATGCATTCGCGCACGTAGTGGTGCAGATCGGGAACGATGTCCGCGGTGGCGAAGTCCTTCGTCGGCGCGTCCGTGTTGGTAGCGCACCAGGAGCCTCGCGGATTGAGCTTGAACAGCTCGCGACCTGCCCAGTAGATCTCCTCGGCGGCAGCCTTCGACAGGCTGGTTGACGCGACCAGCCGGTCAATCGATCGACCCTCGTGCATCGCGTGCGGCGTCAGGTCTAGACGCAGGTTCTTCGCGCCGGTCGTGCGCTGGATCGTCAGCGAGTTTTGCGACTGCGCGACGACGTTGCCGACCACGTCGGTGGTCACCGACATAGCCTGCGGAATGTGGTGCTGGATGATGGCCAGGTGGCTCAGTATGTCAGAACGTTTGTAGGCCATGCTCAAGTCTTCTCCGGGGATTGCTTGGCCATCCGCGCCTGCCGGCGCTCGATGGCATCTTCAATTTTCTGTAGGTACACCGCCTGGACCTCAGGCGTAGGAGAATGGTAGAGCGCGATTGCCTCCGCCATGCTCTTGCTTCGACTCCTCCCGTCCTTGTAGAGCCACGCTTGAACGAAGATGTTGACGCATAGGCTGTTCCGTAGCGTCGCTTCGTCGATGCCCCTCGCAGCGAGCTTACCCAGATGCTGAGAGTTGATCTGGGCTTTTCCGATGTCGTAGGACAAGTTCCTATTCGGCTTGGAGTTCTCGCCGACCGTGCCACCCTCTACGTCCAGGATCACGTACAGGGGCGTGGTTTCCACGTGGAAGATGGTCGAGGCCTTCTCGACGCACATTCGCGTCTGGGGATCGTCCTCAGGGAACGGCCTAGCCTTGGACTTGGGCTGTTTGGTGAGGAACGTGATCCCAGGCACCACCTTCGGCCTCGGCTCTGTAGGGACTTTCTCCACCGGCGGGGTTACGAGGCGCAGCGCATTCGGTAAGGAGGCCACCATCATCCCATTGGAGACGACCTTCTGGCCTGAGCCATCAATGACACGCAGCGTACCGGGCAGCGACTCTGCCCTTCCCGTCGTGGCCAGCATCAGCGCGATCCCAACGGCGCTCAAGCGAACTGCGCTCATGCTCCTCATTGAAATTTCCCTGTGATGGCTCCCGAGGGGGCGATCCGTGCTCCCCTCGAGCAAGCATTCCATTGCACACGTCCGTGTGCGGCGATCAATCGCCACGTCCACCGGCTCGTCGATCCTCGGCGCCCGGGCTGTCCGGCGGGGATTACTGTAGGTCGCTAGCGGGTCGGCGCATCTCGGAAAGTCCCCCTTTGAGGAGCGTCGTTTCCGGGATCGAAGGCACCACCGGGAGCTCGCCGCTGATGGGCAGCGCGAGATCTTCCAGTAGATCGGTCAGCTCTGTGATCACGACTTCCAGCTCGCGATCGTCCACCGGCGTGGGCGAGACCCCCAGCGACGAGAGGAGCGCCGGCAGCACGCTGCGCGCCAGGCTGGCCAGCCCGAGGCCCAATACGCCCCGGTTGCGACGGATCAGCTCTTCCGAAGTAACCAGGCGTGGCCAGTAGATCTCGACCCCTTCGCCCGTTTCGATCACGAAGAGGTCCCGATTGGCGCGACCGACTTTGCGAACGCCCGGGTACCGGCTGGCCAGAACCTGAGAGGCCACTCGGGTCACGACCCAGTTCGCGTGGGCGCGGATGTCGCGCGCCAGGAGCAGGGCTTGCTCGGAATTGGCGGCAGACAGCAGCGCAGCACGTTTGGTGGCGAGCTGCTCGAGGTCACTATCGAGCGCCAAGCGCTGCATGGTCTGGTTATGCATGACCCACCTCCTGCTTTGCCTGACCGAAGATCTCGTTGGCGATCACGTCCACACCAGACCTGTATTCCTCCCGGATGGCACGGGCCACTGCCGGCGAGTACGGCTGATCAAGCTCTCGCCAGTGGTCTTCGACATCGCCCTTCAGCCTGAAGACCGTATGCTCCTGGCACATCCGCCGCAGCTGGGCGTCCGCGTGCACTGCGTCGACCAGGTCGAGCAGGAAGCAAGCACGCATCGTTTCTTCGTCGGCCAGCTTCTCCGGAAAGAATTCGGGCGTGAGGGTCGCGAGATGCTGCTCGAAGCGGAAGCGATGGGCGACCGAAGTGAATTCGTGCTCGACCGCGGCGTCGTTATCCGGGATCGAGATCTTCGCGACGATGACACCGTCGCGCACCACTTCGGCCCGATAGCCAGGGACGTGGGCGCGCTTCGAATGATGGATGTTCGTCGCTGTATAGGGGGCAAAACGATCGGCGTACATGTGTCGGCTCTCGACCAAGTGGTGCTCTTATCAAGCACCCAGAAGCGGGATCGAAAACTTCGCCTCGAAACGTCTCAAGTTCTGCGACTCATCGTGATCTGAGACGCAAGGTGCGCACGCGCTACTCGGCACGTCCCTCCGGGGTTGCCACGACGTCGTTTTTGCGCTGACCGCAGGCCTCACACACGTCTGCCTGCGAGGACTGGCAATCACTCCTCCACCCGCGCACGAGGCGGACCGCGATTCGCCTCACCGTGAGTCTTGAGGCCATCAGCGCTATTGCGAACGCGCCTTCATACCCGACAATTCGGTTTCGAACGGCGTTCGCATAGTCGGGTCCCAGAATCAGAAGCGCCTCGTCCGACGAACTAGAATGCACGAGCGCAATGTACGCGTCGCGTACCCAGTGGGCACTGACCGCTGCCACCGCGAAGATGGTCATGGTCCACGCAAGCGAGCGTAGCCTAGCCGACCGATGCCCCTGGATACCGAGGTCGTGTGACAGGGACACGCCTGCCATGAACCAGAAGCTCATCTCCAGTAGCTCGGGGTGGTGGATCCCCGCGACGTATCGTCGGATCGCGAAATGAAATGCGACGGCACCCGCAATAAGCGCCGCGAGCGCGCCGAATCGCGAGGCCGCTTCTATGGGACGTATGCCCAGTCGGTCAAACATTAGCTTCTCCACGTCCACTGCCAGGGAGCCCAGCCGCTACCCGCGACCGACGGTTCCCTTCGAGAGGCGGCCCTTGAAGAAGCCGATGGGAACGGAGATCCAAGACTGGACAGGACGACCACCGATCAGCCCCGGCTCGAACTTCCATTTCGCCACGGCCGCAATGGCCGCGGCGTCGATCTCCGGCGAGACACTGCGAATGACACTCACACCTTCCGGTGCCCCGTCGATTCCCACCAGCACAATGAGCACGACCCAGCCTTGCTTGCCCTCATCCCATGCATCGAGCGGAAAGTTCGGCATGTCGGTGACTCTGTAGGACGCGATCTCTTTCGGGGCCACCTCGGGACGTTGCAACGGCGACGCCACCAGGTCTTGCGGACGGGAGGCGATGCGAATGGTCGGCGTGTGGGACTGCGTGGGCTTGGGTGGGTCCTTTCGCACCACGGCCACCTTTGGCTGCGCATGCGTCTGGCGCGGTTCCGGTCGCGTCTCGGGCTCTGAGTCCTTTACCCGCGCAGGTACTACCGAAACCGCGACCATGGACATCCTCGCAGCAGCGGGAGGTGCGAAGAGCGGACGCATAGGCGAGGACGGCAAGGAGATGTACAGCGAGAGCGTCAGGTGCACGAGAAGTACGAGGGTCCAGGCAACGATGCGACTGGGCTTCATGAGGGGCACGGGTCCATGTGGGAGTGCACACGGTACCGGTGGCTTCTCACGGCCGAGCCGGGAAACGACCGCGACTCGTTGGGGGGTTTCCACGCTTGGAGCTGGTGAGCGCTTTCTATCCTTTCACCACGCGTCGACCGTGGTGGTCGCGCTTCCTCACTCCATGCAAGGACGGCACATGAATCTCCTTCCCCGCCCCTTCCGCTCGCGTAGCACAGGCCTGGCGCTGGCCACCATCGGCGCGTTGACGTTGGCATGCGGCGCCGCGTTCGCCCAGACGGCACCGCCGACCGCCAGTGCACCTCAGCAGCTCACCGCGCGCATGGTCGCCCAGAAGTCTGCGGAAGTACCGACCGCGAGCGGCACGGCAGCGGCAGACAACCCCGCCATCCGTCAGACGATCCGCGACATCAATCCCAACGCCGTGGTGCGCACCATCGACCAGATGCCGATCCAGGGCCTGAAGCGCGTGGTTGCTGATTCAACGGTGGTCTACGTCACCGACGACGGCCGCTATCTCCTCTACGGCGTGCTCCTTGATACGGTCACCCATCGCAACCTCACCGACGAAGCCCTTGGCGAAGCCCGAAAGGACCTGCTGCGCACCATTCCGGCGGAGGACAAGATCATCTTCTCGCCGAAGGATCCCAAGTACACCGTCACCATCTTCACGGACACGAGCTGCCACTACTGCCAGCTGCTGCACAAGAGCATCAAGGGCTACCTCGATGCCGGCATTCGCATTGAGTACGTTCCGTTCCCGCGCGGCGGCCTTGAGTCGCCGGAGCTGGCCAAGATGAAGTCAGTCTGGTGCTCCAGCGATCGCGCCAAGGCGTACGAGCTCGCCATCGCTGGCCAGCAGGTTCCGGCAACCAACTGCTCGCGCGCCGGTGAGGTGGAAAAGATGTATGACCTGGGCGACAAGCTCGGCATCGAAGGCACGCCGGCGATCTTCGATCAGACGGGTCGCCAGCTCGGCGGATTCCTCCCACCGGCGGCCATGGTCAGCAAGTTGGCAGGCAGTGACAAGGCAACGGCGCGCGCCGCCGGCACGCAGGAGCCCGCTCCGGCAGCACAGGCAAAGTCCCCGTGAGCTCCGACATCGGAAGCCCGCCGCGCCGATCGCGGCGCGCCCCGGTGGTGATCGCCGTGATCGCGGCGATCATTGTCTCGGCGGTCGTCGTCGGCACCGCCCGCACCCCGAGCTACGGCGCGACGAGCCTGCCGCTCACCTCTGCATTCCTGGACTTCCCCGAAGACTTCGGCAAGCAGATGAAGCAGCGCGGCATCGCCGATGTTCGCGCCTCCACCGTTTGCTTTCTCGGGTGCACCATGACCACCGAAGTCCTCTTCGGCCACGGAACCACTCGGTTTACGTTCAAAACATCCGTCGATAAGCAGTACCCACGGTTTGCTGTTGAGAGCGCCGCGAAGTTCTCGTCCGAGGCGAACGCGACACAGCCGTACCGAGTAAGCACGACCGCAGATCGTCGCGAGTACAGCGTTGATTGGGCCGCCAACATTGCCGCTGGCATCGTCCACGACGCGCTCAAGCAGGTGGACCAGCTCCGGGAGCGCGATGCCAACGCCGCTTCGTGGGAGCAGCCCCCTCCTATCCCTGCGCCGCGGCTGACAAGCCAAAGCGCATCCCCCTGAACTCTTCGAAGGACCGAACGTGAAGACCATCTCCATCATCTTTTTCGCCCTCGCCGCCGTCACTTGCGCCACCGCATCAGCCGCCGATAGCGCCCACAAGATGGACGACTGCTGTCCGCAAGTGGCTACTCGCCTCGACCAAACGAACACCCTGCTGGCCCAGATGCAGGCAGACCGCCGAAATGAATCCCAGCCTGTGGACACCACCAACCTGTGCTACTACGAGAGCAAGGCGTACACCGAGGGCGCGACCCGCGATGGCCAGGTCTGCAGCCGCCTGGTCAACACCCAGCCGGTCAGGTGGGTGACGCGTACCTGAGCGCCGCCGGATACAAGGCAGCGGACTAAGCGGGGCTTGCAGCGATGCAAGCCCTTCTTTTTGGGAGTGTGGCCGGGGATCGCAGGGAGCAATCGGCGGGCACGTCCCGTCACATCCAGGACAAAGAAAAGGCCGGCTTTTGCCGGCCCTCTCTTTCTGCCCCGCGTCGCCCCAGAGGCCGCGCGCCGGCTCAGTCGCTCCGGGTGGCCAACTCACCGCGAATCTCGCGCAGCCCTCCCAACCAGAACGACAGCTGCAGGCCGCCGAACCCGATTGCCGCAACGGCAGCGAGCCAATGGAAGAACGGAGCGAATATGGTTTGCTCGGGATGGTTGGCGCACCAGGCGTTCAACAGGACGAAGCCTACGACCCACATGGCGCCAATGGCGATCTTCCTCTTGCCGCGCTTGACGCAACTGCGCAGATCGCCGGTCCTCATCATCGACCAAAGGCTCTTCTTTTTAACGTTCTCAGTACTCATGTCTTCACTCGAGCGCATAGTCGCGTTCCCGCCCAGTCACCGCTCTCCCCATCCCTACTCAGAGGATGTCGGCGCGGTCTCGGATCGCTTGAGCCGTCGGCACTACACCGGCCAGTCCGTACGATCGGTACGGATCTCGATGTCCCCACCGCACCGCTTACAGAGCTCGTGCTTTCGCGCACACTGCAGGCAGAGATCGTCGGTCAGCGTGCTCGAATACGTATGCGGCGTGCCGCAGCTCGCACACGGCTGTTTCGTGATGGCCTGGCCAGCCAAACGCTCCTCGTAGTGGCACGGCTTGCAGTACTGACGCGCCAGGCGCGCGGTCTTGTCTGGATCATCGGTGAGGCGCACAGCCATCGCCAGAGCGCCTTCGACGCGCCGATGCGCGCTTCTGGTTCGTTGCAAAAGGTGGCTGCGTTCAAAATTTGCTGCGCGGCGTTCCATCCAATACTCCTTCGTTGTCAGCGCTCGCAGACCGCGAACGCGGAGAAACAGGCGGTGCCCACAGGGCCTCCGCCCATGACATGCCAACCGTTGGCGTCTTCCTCGTTGACCACCGGTTCGACGCGACCGCCCTTGGCGAGTTGGTCCCACGACTCCAGGCGATACCCGCCTCTGCTGACACGAAACCCGTCCGGGCACGTTGCACGGGCACCTGTCCGCGTGGAGCACGAGTCGGCTTTTGAGTTGACCACGAGCACCGAAGCTCCGTCATCGCGCTCAGGCCCCTGACAAGCAGCCAAGAGCAGCACAGCAACCGCCGCTAGATTCAATGCGCGGCCGCTCATGCTCCTTCAGCCTCCGCTGTATCGATCGGCATCCAGCGCTCACCACGAGGCCCGCACACCGCGTCATCACTGAACCGACGGGCCAAGTCACACGAAACGGGGCCAACCGGTGTGGGCTCCTCGTCCACTCGCGACTTTCCGTGCTGCGCCAGGATCACCGTCTCCTCGGTGCACACGTGGCGTACACCGCCATCAAGGGATGCTGTTCCATAGTCGACATGCCACCGGCAATCGAGGCAAGAACGGAGTGGCAAAGTCTTCATTGATGCCTCAGCGCCGCGCGGGAGTACGGAGGGGAAGCGCAACGGGCGCGTACTCCGTCAGGCGGCCGAACCCGCTGATCGGAAAGCGCCGGCGACAGATGGGGTCGATCGCGGCCGCCACCACCAGGCCAAGTCCCTGCACGGCGAACGTCTGGAGGCTGAATGGCTCCGGCGGGCCGCCATTGAACGTCTGGTAGGCACCCAACGCCACGGCGGCGAACTGCGCCGCCGCCACAAGATGACCCAGCCACTTAAGCGCGCGCTGCCCGCGACACGTCGCGACCTGCGTAGGGCCAGAACGACCGGCCACCAGCCAGCTCCAGAGCATCACTCCGAACCCGTGGCTCACAAGGGTCATTTCGGCGAGGAGAAGGAGCAACACCAGGCTGCGTCCTGCAACGCTTGCCAGCAAGGACCTCGGAGTGTCGCGCCGCGTACTTTGGGCGCTCACCACACCCGCTCCACGTGCCTGGCGCCGGATGAACCAGCAGAGAAGCACGACCCCTGCCGAGAATCCACAGAACAGCCGCAGCGCATAGGGAAGGCTCGAAGGGATGGCCCAGACCACCACGCTCGCGGCGAGGCCGAGAGCGAAGTAACTGTCCTGCTTTGTCCACGCTCTCCACTTACTCATGACAGCCCTCGGCGGCGTTCTCTGGGGTCCAGGTTTCCAGGCGCTTGTCCATGTCATCGATGCACTTAGACACCTGCTTCAGGCGCTCGTATCGCGCGTCTGTGAACAGCGCGGTGTCCAGCATGTTGCGCCGCGTGTAGTCCATCACCGAGATGAGGTGCCATTCGAACTTGGCGTTCGGCGGCAGCTTCTTCAGGCGCTGATTGAGCAGAGGATCGGTCGCGATGTTGCAGCAGGTGTAGGTAAGCAGGACCGGTGTCTCGGGGGGAATGGCGGTCTTGTCGTCCATCTTCAGGTCATCGTCGAAGAGGATGTCGCCAGTCTCCTGATTGCTGATCGTCAGGTGATACACGGGTCCGTATACGTCGAAGGTCGTGTGGTTCACGAAGTTGACTGCGAACGTGGCATGGTCGTCGATCACGTAGGCCCCGTCCGGCGGCGGCACGAACGCGGGACGAGGCCATTCGAACTGGTCAACCGTGTAGAGGCCCTTGTCTCGCGATGCATCCCGCGCATTCTCCAGAAGTTCCTTGTCGAGCTTCAGGCTCGCGAAGTAGCCGGTGTTGAGCATCGGATGAACCGTGCCAGGGGGATCCGCCGGTGGCCTCAGCGGGCCCGGCACGCCCTTGAGGGTGGATTGCGTGAAGCGGGAGAACTGCGACAGGGTCATGCCCTCCACGGCCGTCGGGTCCGGAAGCTCCGGCTTGGGATGGCTGATATACGCATCGACGAACAGGTCGCGATAGCGCTTCACCTCGGCCGCCTGCTCTTTCGGCGCGCGAGCAACCGCAGCGTCGATTGCTTCCGTTAGCGTCTGCTTTCCCGTCACGACGATGCGCGGCTCCTGCTTGCAGCCAGCCATGGCCAACATGCACGCCAGCAGCAGCGCCGAGTTGCGGATGTTCATTCGTTCGGTCCTATTGGGGCGTTTCAGTGAATTGCCGGCGTCGCGCCGGTCAGGTGCCGGCGGCCAGACGAATCAGCCGGAGAGACGAATCCCTCGTGCTCCAGCGCTTCCATCACGCGTGCGGCCCGGTTGTAGCCAATCCGCAGTACGCGCTGCAGGAGCGAGATCGAAACGTGCTTGCTCTGCCGAAGCGCGCGACGGGCATCTTCCTTCGCACCTTCGAGATCATCCGGCGCGGTCCCTGGAGCAAATGGAAGCTCCCCGTTCTCTCGCTGACGGATCGCCTGGTCGACGACCTCGCCTTCAGTCGGCCGCGGCAGGCCGAATATGGTATCCAGGGCGTCCAGCAACTCCCCGATTTCTCCTTGGAAGAGTGCGAACTGGGCGTCCAACTCGGACACTGCGTCTTGTGCCGACGTACTGTCGAGATCGCCCAGCGCCAGCTCGGTAAAGCGAATCTTGCGCAGCACCAGCGCCTCGTCGATCACGAATTCGATTCGACCCCTGAAGCAGAGGCCAAGCTGGGCGACATGCTTTCCGGCTCGCAAGTGCTCGCGAACTTCTTCCGAGTCCAAAGGCGTACGTCGGCCCTTCCAAATCGGGCCAGTCGAAGTCGCCGCGTCGCGCAGCTCACATTCGTCACCCAATGTGAAGTCCGCCGGTAGCTCGGTGCCAGCAAGCCAGTTAGTGAGGATCAGACGCACCGGATTCGTCGGCGCCAGCGGCACAGCGGGGAACGATCCGAGCGCCTCTCGAACAGACTTGAGCAAGTCTTCTGCCGACTTGCGGCTCCCTGAGTCGATGCAGGCATAGCCGCGAACGCGATCGAGCCAGGCGTAAGTGCGGTCGTGCTTAACCAAGGCCGTGGGGAGCAGCGTATCGCGCACCTCGTCACGGATCCGCCGGCGCTCACGCCCACCCAGTGGCCTGCACTCTTCCGCTTCAATCTTCAGGGCCTTCTTATCCGCTTCTCTATTCAGGATCGCGGTCGGCAGAAGGCGCGAATCTTTGCCAATGGCCAGTAGCGGGTTGCCATTGACCTGGCACAACAGCTCGCCACCGCGCGCCGGGGCTACAAAGCCACTCGTCGCCATCTCCAGCGGGCCCAGCTCGCGCAGCGCATGTTCGGGTGCAACCTCGGCGAGGCGCTTAAGATCCTGCGACACCGCGTCCGAGAAGCGAAACAAGGTTACGTTCTTCGGGTACATCGTGCCTCCATGGCAGACGTTGGGGCTGACTCAACGCCAGCCGTCGTGAATCACCGAGAAGTTGGTGTTGCTCAACGCGCGGTGCCGATTGGAGAACCGAGGCGGAATGACCACCGCGGGGCCGCGCGCTTTGCCCGTGCCCGGACGGCGCGTGTGCGCTTGCGGCTTCTCGCCGGCGGCCTGGCGGATCATCGCGAGTCGGCGTGCTTTGATGTCGTCTGAAGACATTGGCTGATTTCCCATCATCGCTACAGTTTCGAGGGCCAGCCTGGCATCGGCGCGGAGAAACGCCCCGACTGCCTCGCTGCGTTTCCGGTCGGGTTACTACTTGGGCTCCTGGAAGTATTCGGGGGCGTGCTGGCTCACGAACGCGTTAAGTCTGGCCACGGTCGCGCGCGGCACCAGGAACTTGATGCAGCTCTGGAAGAGGCGCACCTCAACGCCATAAGCGTGGCCACGGAAGCTGCGCTCGGGCACCCAGTTAGCTGCGCTCAGCTCGGCGATCAGCGCTTCCGCCTCCGCCAACGCTGCCGTGCCGCTGCCCATGGAGTCAGTCAAGGCGATGGCAGCGCCCAGCGCGAGCAGGGCGGTCGTGAGCCGACCCTGTGTCGAGGTGGTGAAGCGCGCCGGGCGCCAGTAGACGTCAACGCCTGCGTTGATCTCCAGCAGGGCACACCCCTTCATCTCCTGGTTCTTCTGGTGCTTCAGGCCGAAGGCGTGCGCGAAGCTCAGCGCGGCCTGCTTTCTTACTAGCACGTCCGCCTTGTCCTGGTAGATATCCAGCGTGTGAAGCATGACTGCGCGGCAGGAAAACTCCGGGCGCTTGTGCTCCTCCCAGCTACGCCGGAATCCGAGAAAGTGTTCGACGATCGGCCCACTGTCGATATCAAGCGAAACGCCTGCCACCGAAAGGTGCTTGGCAACAATGGCCACCACGCGACGAACGAGGTTCCGGCGCCCTTCGCTCAGCCCGTCTCCTCGACTCATCGGTGAGTAGTGCGCGGCTTTTACAGCCGTCGAGGCATCGAGCGCGCGCAGCAGGTCGTACACCATCCCTTCAATGTGCGCCCAGTCCTTGTCGAGGTCGTCCGCTCGGCGCAGCAGTTCCGCGAAGCGCGCGTCAATAGCGGGCAGGATTTCTTCAGTGCGATACATGGCGAGGTCTCGATTCGCGGAGACCAAACCGTAGGACGAGCATCACGCACGCAAAGATGAGCCCGAAAGGACAGCGTGTTGCGGAAAAAAGAAACCCGCACCGGCGTCCTACCGATGCGGGTCATGTTCCTAGCGGCCCTCCTTGGTCACACGCGCCGATTCCCTTCGCACTGATGGCGAGCCGCGTCCTGACGGCAACGACACCAGCGAACCGCGATCCATGCGGTTGCGCCTCCTATACCCTTCCTGGGTCACCCTTTGCGGGTGGCGGCTCCCTGCCACGACTCCAACCTAAGCCCGATGGGGAGCGCGTCCAAATGTGGTCGCGTTAGTGGGTGTTGATCTCAAGCAGCTTCACGATCCGCTCGATCTCGGCTGCACGCGCTTGGCGCTCGACCTCAGGATGGTGCATCACGTATTCGGTGGGCACTGCGTTGGCTCTCACCGTGTACTCGTAGCCGTCGTCACAAAGAAATCGACCACCCGAGCCGCCCTGCGTACAGTTGAACGCCGCGTAATTGCGCCAGGCCTGCACGACGAAACCCTCGGTACTATGCATGAGGAGAACGCCGAGCAGCGAAGCGACGAGTGCCGCGAGCAGAATGGGGAATGGAAAGGGGGCGGTCTGGGTGGCGGTGTTCATTAACGCTCGGACCCATCCCTACCTAACAGGGTCCATCCAATCGGCAAGTAAATGCTAATTTTACGCGCGTTCCTGCGGTTTTCCTACACCAACCTTTCTGTAGGAAAAACCTTACGCAACCTTCCGAACAAGGGTGGTGGCGTGCTGGCTGAGAAACACATTGAGGCGCTGGGCCGTTGCCTGCGGGACGAGGAACTCTACCTTGCCTTTGTAGGCCTTGATGGCGACGGGGCCGACTGGGCCGTACAGGTCGCGCACCGGCTGCCACTGGTTCTGGCGCCCCACCCGCTCCACGGCCGCTGCTTGGCTGGCCACCTGGGGGACTAGATCAGCATCCAGTTCGCCCAACACTTCGGCCATCGCAAACGCAGCCTTTGCGAGATCGTCGTGGTTGCTGTACTCCTGTCGCCGGTTGAACTTCAGGGCAATGGAGTCGAGCCACATCGAGACATTGAGCACCACCGCGCCTGCGCGCGTTGCGGGAACCTCGTCCGCCCTGAGCCGAAACGCCCCGACGAAGCGATCGGCGATCTGCTGCAGGCGCAGGGCGTCAGCATCGTGTCCGTAGAGCGCAAGCAGCGCATCAACCATGGCGCGGCAAGAGAAGTTCTCCACCGGCAACTGTTCCTCGTCGAAGAAGTCGCTGAGCAGATCCTTCGCTTCGGGTAGCTCGAGAGCTGTGCCCCCGCCGAGGGCGCGCGCGACCAGGTCAATCACGACGTCCATACATTCGCGACCGATCTTGGTCCATGCTTGCTCGAGCTTGTACAGAGTCGAATGAAAGGGTGCGAACTGGAGGGGAAGGCGGTCATAGCTGAACTCGCGCGCCTCGTGGGCCTGCGCGAACAGAACACGGTAAGCGCCGGCGGCGCGGTCGAACTCGCGCTGGATCAGGTCAGCGGTGTCGTAGAGGTGTTCGAACATGGTTTTCTCCGGCAGGGACCGGGAAATAGTCACCTTCTGGAGCGTCGCGCAAAGATCTGCGCTATCTCGTCTTCGCGACACCTTTGATGCTGTCGCCCTTCCTCTTCACCTGATCCAGCGAGTGTCCGCAGAAGTCGCAGTACCCGACGCCCCAGGCGCCGCCCGTCCACCGGTGTCGTTCGCCGACGGGCTTCCCCGTTCTCGGACTCCGTCCGCCCAGGACGCGACAGGGAATTAGGCCAACTCGCTGCATGTCTAAGGCAAGGCCAGCTGGACGGCGATCGCGACCGCACCAATCAGCAGGGCGACGGCGGCCACCTCGCGCCGTGCCCTATCCAGACCATCGTGGTAACCGGCACGATAGATCCGCTGTGATGGCGTCGAGGCCGCGTAGATCGCCAGGCTGCGTAGTGAGCGCTCAAAGGACGGCATTGGCCTCTCCCACCGCCTCGGGCAGCGCCGCTGCGGTCTCTGTCTCCTCCGCGTCGAGCGCATCCAGGACGCGTTCGCACGCGCGGACCCATGCGTCCCACGCGGTGTCGATCTCTCGGTCGGCGAACTCGATACCGTGACGCGCGAGCAGCTCGGCGGCTTGCTCCGTATCGCCGCCAGCGAACTCCTCGAGGACCCACTGCTCGAACCCTGCTTGCGCTCCGCCTGGCCCGAAGGCCTCCGCCACCGTGCGCGCGCGCTCCAGCTGCGCTTTGAGGGCCGCGAGTGCCTTGCTCTGCATGTTGATGACGTCGAGGTCTCCCATACACATCGACTCGACGCGACCGAGCAATGCGTCGACGTCAGCTCCACCCTCGTGGCCGGCGCGCTCGAGGATGGCAGATAGCCGCGCAGCGACGTCCTGCCCCAACAGCGACGTTGGGTGCAACTCCAGCGTCCGCGTGCCTGGGTCAAGCACCTCGTTCTCGACAAGCACTGACATCCCCATGATGACTCGCTCCAGCGCGCCGCGATGGTCCTCGTCGAACGCCTGCAAACGGCTCACGATCAACTGGAGCTGGTCGTTGTCGTTGTAATCGATCTGCCTTCCGTTCGTGGCTTCGCCGTCGGCCGGCGGCATCAGGTCACGCCCCAGGTGGCGGAGCATGTCCAGCAGCGCTTCCGCGACGGAAATGTCAGCTTTGGTAACGGCAGCGAGCCGCACGGTTCCTTGGATCTCTCCCACTCTAACGATCTCCTGCAGTCACGTTTCGCCCGCAAGCCCGGGGACTCAGATGTGGCTGTTGGCCACCTGCGCGTCACGATCGAGGGCCTCGTGAAGACGCACAAACTGGGGGGGCGCGTGGCCAACACCAATTGCCAACGCTCGGCGCCCGGCGGCGAGTTCGAGCTCGATGGTGCCGGCGGTACCGAATGGCGAGCCATCGGCCAGCAGGCGTGGTGTTTTGCACATCGCGCCCGCGAGGATCTCGATCTGCGCAAACGCCTGCGGTGATCGCGTGGTAGCCAGGTAGCGAATCTGGTTCAGCACGTCGCCGAGGGCTTCGAGCGATTGGATTCCCAGGTCGTCCAAAGACACCGCAGCGCGCGGTCCCATGTGTTCGCGCATCTCGGCTACCGTGAAGCCGGGCAAGACGGACTGATCCGGATTGTCGATGGCCTGAACTTGCCGATCAAAGGTGTCCACGGTCAGCCTCCATGAGAGTCGTTGCGGTGATCTACAATTGCCGGCGCGCCATCGCGCCGCGCGTCTTCGATTTGCGCCGGCGTCAGTCCTTCTTGGTACAGCGCCAGGTTGAAGTCCGCCGGCCGGCAAGGTCCGGTGCAACGCAGTGCCCAGCGGTACGCTTCGACCTTGTCGCCCTTCTCGCGCAAAACACGAGCGGCATCGAGTGCGGACAACGTGTCGCCCGCCTGCCACGACTTGGTGAACAGGGCCAGCGCCCGCGCTGGGTCACGAGGTCGAGCGATCCCCTCGACATACAGCCGTCCCGCCGCCCTCAGCATCCACTTATCCGAGATCGTTAGCGCATCCCACTCGCGAGAAGCCGCCGCGTCCGCTGCAGACAGCACGCGCTCCGTCAGCATCGCCCGGTCAATGGTGAATCGCTCGGGCCGGAAGATCACCCCGCTTCCGTCGCGACCCCGATCGCTGACCACTGCAAGGATCGCCACTTCGTTACCTTGCTGCAGCGCGCTGGCAAGCCAACGCCTTTCCTTCTCGGTGACGAGGCGCTCACTCGTGGGAGCCTTCGCCCCGGTGCTGGCCAGCGCCTCCCGCTCGGCGCGTTGCAGCGCAAGGAACGCCTCCCACGGGTCAGAGCCCTCGGGGATGGCGTTCATCGCTGCACCCAACTGCTTATCCGCTGCGCGGTTGGCAAGCAGATCGCGCAGCCCCAGCGGGTAGCTGATGGTCAGTGCGAGCGCAGCAACCACGCCACCGCCCGCGAGCCAGACTGCCAACTTGCGACTGCCGGCGCGCCGCACGCCGGCTCCTTCTGCTTCCTTTGACATGCCTTTCAACTCCTCAGATGCGCAACGGCATCACGATGTGGCGCACGCTGTTGTCGCCCGCCCCGGTGAGCAGCAGGCTGGTCGTCGCGTCGCGAAGCTGGATACGCGCGTCGTCGCCGTCGATGGCTTCAAGAGCCGCCTGCAGGTACTGGTAATTCACGCCGAACTCGATGTCGGCCAGATCGGTCTTGACGACGACTTCCTCATAGGCATCGCCCTGCGACTCGTGCGACGCGAGCAGGCGCACGGTGTCGCCTTTCAGGGAAAGACGAATCCCATGGAACTTGCTGTTCGCGAGCAGCGCGGCGCGCCGGACGGCCTCGCGCAGCACCGACGTCTCCACCACCAGATCGCCCGGATAAACCGACGGAACAACCGCCTCGTAGTTGGGGAAGGTGCCTGCGATGAGACGCGAGCACACGGTGGTCCCGTTCACCACGACACGCACATGGTTCGTCGCCGCTTCGACGGTGACGACGGTATCGTCCTCGGGCAGCACGCCAATGATCTCACCGACACCCTTGCGCGGGATAATGCCCGTGTATTCCGTGGCAGCGGGCTTGGCCAGGGTCATTTCAGCGATGGCCATGCGGTGGCCGTCGCTGGCTACGCAGCGCAGGCGATTGCCGCGCACTTCCAGCAGCATCCCGTTGAGGTAGGCGCGCACGTCGCCGCTGGCCATGGCGATGCTCACGCGGTTCATCAGGCGGCGAAGTTCCTTGCCGGATGCCTCGATCTTGACCACGTCGCCGATCTTGGGCGTCGTGGGGAATTCGGTCGCGGGCAGCGTCGCAAAGGTGTAGCGCCCACGGCCCGACGTGATGACCACCTTCTCCTTGTCCACCTTGAACGTCAGGTCATTGGCGTCCGGCAGCGCACGCACGATGTCCATCAGCTTCTTGGCCGGGACGGTGATGCTTCCATCCTCCCTGCCTTCGGTAACTTCACCGATGCTGCGAATCTCGACCTCGGTGTCGGTCGCCGTTAGACGAACGGCCTGGCCCTTCAGTTCCACCAGCACGTTCTGCAGGATCGGCATGGTCGCGCTGCGCTGTGCTGCGCCGGACACGGCGGTGAGCACGCGGAGCAAGGCGGTGCGGGAAGTGCGAAAGTGCATGGTCGTTCCTCAGTGCGTCGGTGAGCCAAACGTAGCCCGTGGCACCCGCGCCCAAACATCGGCCGCAAAGTGCACTGCCTTTGCGCTCTGGAATCTCACGATGTATTCCATGTCCGCACCCGACACTCCCCCGCTACGCCGCGCGAGGCTGTTCGTTCTGCTCATCGGCGATGGTGGCCAGGCCGAGCAACGAACCTGTGCGCAGGTAGGCAACGGCATGCGACGCCACCCGCTTGTCGCGCAGCAGCCCGCTGTGGGTCACGGGCAGGCGGATGTGCTCCTTCAGACCTGGCCATGCTGTTTCGGCGACATCTACCGTTCCGTCATTTCGCGTACCGAGACTGCCAAGCAATAGCCCAGGGCCACGGCCCCGCTCCCCGGCGATCATCACGACCTCAGCTGGGACACGTGGGTAGGGGAGCGGGATGCTGACATATCCACCGGCAACGCCGAGCAGTGCCTTGCCCGCCCGGTGCGCGCGCAACCGCTGTGCGGTCTTGCTGCCGCGAAGTGGCGTACCCAAGCAGAGCACCCCTTTTATGCGCCGGGCGACCTCCGGGCTCTGGCACGTTCCGACAGCGATGAGTCCGCCGTAGCTGTGTCCAATCAGGTGAACCCCGGCGTCCAGGTCGAGGATCGCGCGTTGAAGCCGCTGCTCCACTTCCCCGGGCCTTTCCGTGCGGCTGTAGTCGAAGCGCGCCACGCGGTAACCGCACAGCGTCAGTCGCTCGGCGAGCAATGATAGCGATGACGCAGTCCGCAGGAGACCGGGGATCAGGACAACCGTCGGGCGATGGGCTAGTGTCGGCTCAAGCATGGCTGGTTCCAAGGCTGTGTCTCGCGAGGCCATTCCCGCAGGCATCCGCCCACCCCGTGACCACCCTCGCAAGGTAGGGTCGCGTCGCAACGTTGGTCATGCAAAAGGGACGTGTTGCGCGAGGGGGTTTCCCCGGGCGAACGCAGATCAGATCGCCTGCGCTTCGGGTTCACGCGCCGGGGGCGCCTCAGGTGCCGCGCCGACGAGTGTGACGGTCACGGTCATTGGCCCCACCGAGAATTGCTGCGGCTTGCCGGGCGCGAGATCGAATGCCGCTGCGGCGTCCCACTTCAGCATGGCGGGCGTCTGGCCCTTGCACGGCTCAGCCACCGCAACCTTCGTCGTCCTGACCGGACCTGCCGTCATCGGAAGCAGCTCGACCAGCTCCGCGCTCTCCACATGTATCGCCGTCGTGAGCAATGCCCCGTTCGAACTGCCCGGGGTGACCGTCACCTTCAAACCACTGTGACCCAACCCGTCGGTCTTGGCCTGCCGCTCCCCTCGTGCTGCGCAACGAGCGACTGCGGCGAAGGGTGTGGTGAGATCCATCAACATGCTCTCGCCAACCTCGACGTGCTTGGATGCCGTCGCGATCACCTTAGCGTCGCGGGAGACCTCGACGCGCAGCTCACTAGCTAGCGCCGATGACGAAAGCAGTGCGATCAGAAGGGATGTGGTAGCAATCCGTGTGCGGCGCATGCGGCGGATCTCTTTCGTGATGGTTGGCATCAGCTTCTCCGCCAGCTCGCGGCGGCAAAGAACGAACGCGAACGGGGTACAGCGCCTGGCGCCATAAGTCGCTTCAAAGGGTGGGCGAGCCGTCGGGTTCGTTGCCTGGCAAAACCAGAATCGCAGACGCGTCGTCCAGCGCGCACTCAAGCTCCGCGATGCCCACTTCGTTGAGGGAATCACCGACAGAGCCATCGAAGGTGGCCAGCTCGTGAATGTCAGCAGGCCGCTGGTCAGGGTCCCCAAACCCACTCTGCGCGTACCACGCGATGGCAGCACGGATGGTGGCAAGCTGCATGCCGTTGATGACGACTGGCCCGCGAGGGATCAGGTCAGCGCCGGCGTCGCCCGCATGCGTGGACGAAGAGATGCCAAGCGAGGCAGCCGCAATGTCCAATGTTTCTCGGTTCGCGAGGGGCGAGCTGTCGGTCATGAACCCTTCCTTCCTTTCATTCGCCGGAGTTCAGTCCACCCCGATCCGGAGGGGTTGGCCCCAACGCCCACGAAACACAGCGCGGCGGTCCATCATCTCCCCTTCCGTCCACTTCGACGACCAGGTCACCTCTTCGTGCACAAGCTCGTCCTGCAGAGAAAACGGTGTCCACTGATCGTTGATGCGTTCCTCGCGCAACCATGTGGGCGGCACGGTGAGGTACTTCTTGAAGCCGTTGCCGGACACCGCAGCGTTATATGCCCTGGTTTCGTCGCTATCCCGCACGGGCGCGTGAATGATGCGTGTCATCACGACCAATTCCAGCGACGACTCGCGATCAATCTTGTAGTAGTCGCATGCGGACTGTGTCGTCGGTCCATTCATGGACTCAAGGAACCCAGCGACGTCGATATACGTCGAGCCCTCTTTGATCACCTTCCCGCCGTGCATGAAGAGGGTCTGCGATTCAGACTTCAGTAGCCAGGTGATCTCACGCACGAACTCCTCGCGCCGGCGCTCGCCACCAACCACGACACGCTCAACGAAGGTCTCGTTCGTCACCTTTGCGATCGGGCTGCGGGTTGTCAGCTCAGTCATGCTCATGCAGCGGCATCTCGTATGGGTTCAGGCAAAACGAAGCCGCGCAGTCGTGTGACTCGCGGCCTCGATGTCAGATCTTCAGGGAGCCGTCCATCTGTTCGAAGTCGCTGCAGAAGTCCAGCGATCCATCGTTCTTCACCACGAAGGTGTACTCGCTATCGCGGGAACCCATCGCGCGGCTGAAGAAGCCTGCCGACTGCGCACGAACCCGGCCCTTACGAGCCGACAGCACGCGACCAGCAACGATCATGAGGATCATGGTGATGAGTGTGGTCATGGCCAACTCCCGCAGCAATGAGAGCAACTGCTCTCGACGGGTTAATCATCGCGCGATCCATGACCTTGCAAACAACAGCCGCTTTCTGCGGGGCTGCCCTTACCGGGTCAGAATGAAGACCAGCAGCACAACGATCCCGATGATCGCGTATCGCTGCATTCCGCCGAGGAATCCCAGAATCTTGCTCGGCCAGCGCGCATCAAGATAGGCGACCACGCCGGCCGCAACCGCTGCCAGACCCGTCGCCATGGGCAACGCGGTAAGGGTCAGGGAGTCGAGGTTGTTGCCGTTGGACGAAGGCATCAGTCGCTGCCAGAGGAGCTGGCCCACGATCACGGCCAACCCCACGAGGACACCGAAGCCCAGCGAACGCACAACCAGGCGCGCGCTATGCGGCTGGCTCTTCGGGCGAGTCAGCGGCGACGTTGCCGAGAAGGTCGATTTCATTGCGGTCTCCACGATAGATGCGATGGAACGAGCCGGTTGTCACAAGGTTGAGCACGCCACTCAGGGGCATTGGGAACCACATGTCACAGGGGAGGGACATGCTTCATGGCGTGCTCAACCGTCTGACAACAGGCAGTCGGGGGAAGCGATCACAAGGTTAAGCACGCCGCTAGGGGTCACCCGACCCGAGGAACCGGCGAGTCGGATGATGCGTGCTCAACCTTCTGACCACTTGTTGATAAGTGACCGCCGTGCCGGCGCTCCTCTAGGGGGTGAGAGCACCGGCACAGCAGGTCTACAGGTTTCCGGTTTGCCCAACCGTCCACCAGCTCCTCGTCATTCCCTGGCGATGGAGCTGCGGGTCGCCCCACAAAAGGAATGCTAAGCCTCCGGCGCTGTCGCGGACCGGGGAAACGCCCTTATGAGTACGCCCTCTTTCCCCGCCTAGCCAAGGTCGCCCTCGTCCAAATCACCGGCGGTCTCGGCGAGGTAGTCCTCGACTGCGTCGGTAGCGGACCCCGAGTCGTCGTGGCCACCCGCGTCAAGCACTGCTACGCACTGGTCCTCGCTCCAACCCGTTCGTTCGTGCAGCACCTGGAGGAACTCGCTCCGAAACTGCTCCTTATCTTCCATTGACGCTTACCTCCCTGTTGGCCTAGATCCTGACGCGACAACGTGTGCGCCACGTCATGGAGAGCCTAAATGGAAGGTTCTGTACCGCGACCGGTAAAACGGCGCGGTTATGTGCTCACGTTTTGGTTCCGCCCCGCTTCGCGAAGGTCCGGTCCCCGGTCATGAACTGCACGCGCGCCGGCACCACCGCCACGGTCAGCCCTTCGTCCTTGTTGGCCTGGCGCAATGCCTTGCCTGCCAACGCCGCCTCCCACTCGGCCGCGTGAAACGCGCGCAGGGCCGGGGCCGAACGCAGGTCGTTCGAGCCGGCGATGACGGCGTAGCCTGGCTGCGTCCACGCAGTCGGCGGCCGCGCTCCACTGGAGTTGCCCTCGCTGTGCACTTGCACCTTCGCGATAAGCCGTTCAATCAGCTTGCGCGCCGGAGAGCTGGGCATGCACGCGAAGTTCTCGCCAAGTTGGCGGTCTAGCCATTGCAGATCGGACACGATCTCTGCCGATTCCTCGGCGCTCAGTCCCATGTGCGGCTGCTGGGCGGAGGGAACGGACGCGGGGAACGAGTGCTCCCGGACGACGCCACCCACCGCGCCTGCGGCGGCGCCACCGATGCGCGACATCACAGTCGGTACCTTTCCAATCGGCAGCGTGAGAAACACACGGCGGCCACGCGCGGTCGCCATTTCAAACTCGACGCCCACCTCACCCTCTGGAAGCTGGCCCCGCTCCGATGGCCGAATGCTATTGAGTTCGACATGGATGGGTCCCGCATCGGTCCGCGCTTGTCCTGTCATTGCCATCCTCAATCTCCTTTTGTTATCGCGAACCGCCGCGCAGACGAACCGATTGGACTGCTGCTCTGCAGAACTCATGTCCGCTGCGCGCGCCACTGAAGTCGTCTTCGATCCCAAGCTCGCGCAGCCGAGCAATCACGACTGCGCGCCAATCGATCCCCACGGCGTGGAAGTCAGTTGCCGGCTGGAACGCCCAGTCCGAAGGGCTGTTCACGCGCGCCACAAACGGAACGCGACAGATCGTGCAGGCCTTGCCGTAGACCACCATCTCGACCGGCTCTCCGGCGGAGCCGCACCAGAGTCGGCGTCCGCTCGGGTCAGAGAGATGCCAACCCATGATCTCTGTGGCCACCGCGTCGTTGAGAGCAATCACGTCCATCGCCAGGAGTCGATGCGCTTCGCTGACCGGGGCATCGGTCACCTCACTTGTAACGTGCGCCCTCGGCGCGGAGCTGCCCCAGATGATTGGTAGCAGGCCCCAGCCCAAGATCAGCGCCAGCGCGGCCACCTGCCATTGCCCCTGCGCTGGAGAGGCTGTATGCCAAAGCAACACAGCAACTGCGGCGACGAGCAGCGGTCTACGCTCGCTGCGCCAACGTCTCATGTCAGATTCCATGCGGTCTCCACCCTTGGGGATCACGGCACGTTAGGTCGTTGCTCACACAACGGAGCCCCAAAACACTCTCGTTACGCCTCAGCGTTTCGGACTAGAGGCCGGTGCGGGCAATCGCGGCAGCATCGGCCCCCTGGCCCTCTTCGTGCGCAGGGCGCGCCACAGCGTACGAAGCAAATGGAACCTGCGCGGCTTCCGCCGATTGCGGCGGAGTGACAGGCGCACAGTCCGCACGGCCCCTCCCGCGCGCTCCGCGATGACCGCGACGCCAACGGCGAAGGCAACGCCTACGAACGCGCAGGAGGCGATGGCAACTGCAGCTTTATGCGGCTGCTCGTGCCAACTGAAGGCTGCGAGGGCGAGCTTCTCACCCCACGACGCAGCAACAAGCTCCGCGACACCGCTGCCCAGCGGAGCGGCGAACACGATCAGTAGCATTGCCCATGCAGCCCGCGGCAGCGCTTCCGGACTGGGGCGGGCATTGGTAGCGCCGTACCACGACGTGGCTGCGAGCACGAGCTCAAGTAGGAAGACAAGGTGGGTGAAGAACGAGGACATGGGCTGATCCCGCCGAATAGGTCAGCCCATCGTGGTGCCCCTATTCGCGCGGTCCAAAGTCGGCCGAGTTCTGCAGGAAGGAGGAGCCGAGGGGATCAGAACAGGCCAATCCTCGGATGGAACTTGCCCCACTGCGCCTCGCACTTCGCCGGCAGCGCATCAAGCTTCGGAGCTTCCAGATCGACCTTCAACGCATCCGAGTCAACGATCTCGTAAGTAAAGAGGACGCATTGATCTTTGATGTTCGGGCTATACCCATAACCTACCCAGCCGATCTCCGACCGGAACATGTACGCGGTGAAGCTGCAGGGCGGCGGGTCACTGGGTTCCCCATCCAACCGCTTGGCATCACGGATTTCCTTGCATGCGCTGTCTTTGAACCTGACGAATACAGGGCGCCGCATCGTGCTGTCGACCTGGTAAGCGGTCACCGCGCCAACCGAGAGGATGGCCAGCAGAACCGTCAGGGCCGCCTTGGCATTGAGTTTGATCATGGAGTGCCGGTGTCGATACAGGACGAGGTTTGGAATGGTAGAGGGTCACAGTTGGAGCGTGCGAGCCTGGCTATCGCGGCGCGCGCCGCCCGAAGAAGTGCTCGTGCGCGTGCGGATAGGGCTTGAACCATTCCGCGGCCATCTCCGACGTGAGCGGATGCAGGTCCTGGACGCACGCGGTACCGATGATGCTTACTTCAACGGTGATCACGAACCATTCGCCTGACAGGTCCCGGCACAGTTGCTCCAGCACCTGCCGGCGGCTCCATGTGACATCGACCATTCGCGTAACCGCGACGACAGACTGCGCGCCCTCATACTTCCGGCCTCCAATGAAATGGTCCACCTGCTGTATCGCCTTAGCGACTTGATCAGCGCGGCGCCGGCGCCGGAATTCAGCCGCGCCCCAGGTGATCCCTACTACCGCGACCGCGGCGCCGAGCACCGTAGGCAAGACTGCGCTACTGGCCGCGACGGTTGCGCTGGCCACCAATCGCATGTCGCTGGCCGTGACACGCACGTGGGTCCCGTTCATGAGCACTCCCATCACAGTGCCTGCGATGTCATGGGCGAATGGCCGCTCGCCGAGCTCGCGAAGATCCATCGCTCGTAACCCTCCGTAGCCTGTGCGGCGCCATCGAATGCCGGCGCGTGCATCCGCTCGCCCTCCTCGAACGGATCAGCGACCTGGGCCATAGCGGTGATGGCGTCCACGCCGTGGCCAATCGCCAGCAGCACCGCCTCGGCGATGTGGTGCAGGCGCTCCTTCGTCCGATACGGCATGCCGTCGGTGACCCCGCGCAGCGCCGGAACTTTCCTGATGTCCACCACCTTCTGGTCGATGGTCGGCGTGCGGAGGCCGACGCTGTAGCGAAGTATCGAGCGGCAGTTCCCTTGCCATCCAAGGACGCGGATCTCCGCCAAGGTGAAGGTGCTACCGCCCGGTGCCGTGACCTGCAGCTCCCTGCCTGACCGATAGGTGGGTGTTAGGCTCATTGCGCTCTCCATTGCGACCAGGCCACGGTAGTGCTCCGTGGCGAAGGCCGTCGGGAGAAACCACGCCAATATCGGAGGCTGTTTCGGGAAGATGGTGTCCACTCGGGACCGGCTACGGTGGCCTGGAGTGGTTAAACCTTTGCCAGGCCGTCCCAGGGCGCGCCGTTGCGCGGTGGCCAGCCACTTATCCCCAAAGTTACCAACAGCCGCTGTGGACCGAGTGCCCAGACGTCCGGCGTGCGTCCATTGCGGACGCACGTTTCCTGTCAATCTTCCTTGGCGATGCGAGACTCAACCCACTGCCCGTATCCGAGCAGGGTTTGCTTGGAACCTACCGCCTCGCGACAAGTCGCGCGCCCGTCAACACGGTGCTCGCCATCACCGTCCGGGTTGTACTGGCCGTCGAACTGCTCAGCGGATAGGCCACGGTCTTAGCTGCCGATCGCACGCACATTCTGGCGCGTTCTGGGCATTGTCGCTCGTTGGCGTTCGACAGTCGCTGGGTCGCGTGCTCGCCGAGCGCAGCCGAACCTCGGTGGAAGGGACAGTGCACCGTATACGAGGCCTGGTGCTCGGTGTCCCGTCCGCACCTGGTCTAAACTCACGCTCGCGTTCGAGCACCCTCAGCTCAGGAGCGTCGTGAAACGCCGGTGCAAAGTGGAGTGAAGCCGCGAGCACCAGATGGACGACGGTCGTGATCATCTCGGTATCCCTACCCTTCTTTGATCAACTATCCCATTTGCGATTAATCGTAAGTGACCACCGCCATTTGCGGCGCACCCTGCGCCCACGTGGTCAGGTACGCGGCAAGCTTGGACTCCGTGCCATCGACCGGAACCGTCGCGGTGTGTCCGACAATCGAGGTACCACCACCCGTCGTGCACAGTGCGCGGGATTGCTCACCGGAAGCCGGAGCGGGCGTGCCGCAGGTCGGATTCACGATGGCGCCGACGAACGTGATGCGACCGCCAGAAGCAACTACAGGCGACGCGACGGCGGCAACCAATGCAGCGACGGCAAACGTGGCGACTGCGCGGCGACGGATTGGTGCGAACAGGTTCATAGACGGTCTCCGCTAAGGTTGTGCAACGAATGTCGCACTCGCTCGCGCGGCTCAAAGTCAGAGTGCTTTTCGTCGCCGCGCTTCGGAAATTGTCAACGGGACGGCGAAAGCATCCGCTGGCGAAACTATCCACTTTCACCTTGTGCTTTCGGGACTACAGAATCAGGCGTCCTGCGCGCCCGCGCTGCTCGGCCGCCTGGTGTGCACCACGCAACTGGGCAACGGACCATTCGACCATCCCAACGACCTGTATCTCGCGGATGGCGGCCACGCATCCCGCGACGCCGGTGCCGATGACATGGGTTGCTTCCCGTCTCAAGCAGAACCGATGGCGCGCGCCTTGGCGCTCAGTCGCTATGTCGTAGAGGAGCACGTCCAGCCAGGACTCGGAGTCGGATGCGTCGCGCGTTGGTCTAGCGCACGTACGCGCCCATCCGCTCACGCGATATCGGCGACCGCGAAAGGCAAAGATTGCCCCTACCGAGGGCGCAAGGACCGCTGCGGGGCAGCTACACATCACGCGTTGCACAGGTGCCTGACCTCGTGCAGCTTGTCGGCCGCGAAGTCCTCGAAGGCTTGCTTCCAGCGCGGCGTGTCCGCGATGCCGTCGCTTGTAGCGAGCAGGCCCTGCCACTCAGTCGCCCATTCGCCGACCTGGTCAGCGAAGAGAATCTCACTGCCGGGATCGAAGCCGGCGTGCATCGCGAACCGCGTGAGGCTCACGACTGCGCGAACGTCGAGCGTCGCCGGGGCAGATTGGAGCTTGAAAATGCCGAGCTGCATGTTGGCCTCCTGTCACATGCGTGCATCGTCCAGCGATAGCGCATCCGCAAAAGATCGAGCGCTTCCTGCGTCGACCCGACCAGTCCGAGTGCCGGGGGTCGATAGCTAGTCGTCAGCCGACGGCCGTGGACCTCACGCGCGTAGCGCTTGCTCCACCCGGTGGGCGTGCATCCGCTGCTCTGCCGCTTCGACCTTCAGACGAATGGCGCAGTAGTCGCGAACGCGGATGGTCTTTCCCTGTGCGATCCAGGAAGTGACGGTCCGACTCACTTCGTAGTGCTTCTCGTACTGCTCAAGAATCCATTCTTTCTGCTGGGGGGAGGCTTCGCGTAGCTCGATGTCAATCAACCTGCTCTCTCGATCCCAGTCTTGGTCCCTCGACTCCTCGCGCACCATGAGTATGAAAGCGGCGAAGGCCATGACCGCGAAGACGCCGACGAGTGGCCAGTCGACAAGAGGCAATCCGGAGAGCGCACCGAGCGCCGTGAGCAACGTCACCACCGCCAATGCTCCCGCGACCTTCCGGAACAACGAGGATAGGCGTTCGCCGTCAAGGCGACGCGGCCGGGGGATAGCCTTCATGTGCTCGTGCTTGAATTCGGACACTTCGGCTTCGAAAAGGCAATTGTGCTTGCTGAGATCCATGGGTGCTCCGGTGATCGTTCGAAGGTGAAGGGGTCAGCCGCGCGCTAGCGCGCGGTCGATGTGCGCGGCGTGGCGCGCCGGCTCCACTCGGAGGACATGGGCCCGGATTGCGCACACGTCACGGTTGCGCAGCAACTTGCCCTCCTCCTTGAGCCACCTCCGGACCGCGTGCTGGACCTCGTAGTGGTTCTCGTACTGCGACACGACCCATTCCTTCTCCGCAATGGTCGCTTCGCGAACCATCTCGTTTACCCGCTCCTCGCGCTCGATGATGTCGGCGTTGCGGAACCGTTCCACCGTGTGCATTCCGCCGGCGATGATCCCAGCGATGCCCAACATGACGAACGCCCAGAAATACCCGCCGCGAACTCCGTCGTCGTCTGCGTAGATGCCCACGGCGGCGAACAGCGCTGCCAGCACAGCGAGCGCCAACGTCGCCCATCCGAACCAGGACGCGACGAGCGCGCCGTTCCAGTAACGAATCTCAGGGACGCCTTCCAGTTGTTGGACCTTGAACGCGTGGACTTCGCTGTGAGCAAGACAATGGTGCTTGAACGTCATGCGGGGGACTCCGGGGGATGGGGGCCGAGAGGCCCGCGCCGGGGGCGGGGCCTGGTTGGTGTATCGGCGAATGGCGCAAGAACTATATTGCCGAGCGGAAACAGAGTCAGGCCGAGCCCGCCCGACGCCGGCGTGGGCGTTCGATCACGGTCCCGCGCCAGGTCAGCCGGACCCCTCGGAAGAACCGCCCCGCTTCTGCACCGCGCCGTGTGCGGCTGATCAACCACCGCAGCTTGTCGGACACCGGCACCGGCGTGGCGATAGTCACTTCCCAACCTGGGACGAGTCGCTCCAACGTCTCCACGACGTGTTGCTCATCGGCGAGCATCTCCTCGGTGATGTCCGGTGAGGTCGCATCGACAACCAGCACCCCCGCGCCGCTGAGAGTCCCTCCGTACTTCCGGACGAACTTCACAACGGGCCTCGCGCTGTTCTGCAGGTCGCGCAGTTCTCGGCGGACTGCGCCACGGGCTCCTTTCGGGCGAACGTGAATGCTCCCGTGGCCCTTCCCCTCCATCTTCAGACTCACCTCGTCGACATCGAACTCGACCTTGGGATGCAGCTGCAGGAGGAACAGCACGATCAGAGACGGGCCGAGCGTCACGCACCCGAGGCTTCCCACGACCATGGGCCAGAAGTGGTCCAGCCACAGCAACGGATGCGCCGTGTTAGAGGGGAACAACCAGGCAGCAAGATAGACCCAGGCGATAGATGCCAGCAGGCCCATCCATCGCTTCACCCAGTAGAACCGTGCCGACCAACGGATGCGTCTGGCCGCGCCGGTCGGCGAGGGGCGCTTGATCAGCACCGCCCAGAGGAGCAAAAGGGCGATCGGTGCTACCAATGCCGTCACAATCAGCAGCGTTGTGATGTCCGTCCACTGTGCCGGCGTGATCAAGCGACCTCCGTCGCCAGCACAGCGCGCTCGCTCGGTTTGTGAGGAACACCGCCGAACGCCAAGCGGTCCGACAACTCGCGAAGCGTCGCTTCCTCAATGTCGCTACCCATCTCGATGCTCGGAAACGTCACGCGAAGGAACCGGCGGCGCTTGTCCGCCAGCGACAGACTCGCATAGGTCACCCCCTCGAAGATGGTCAGCTCGCCGGCGACGAAATCTCGAAGAGCAGTGAAGCGCTGCTGGCCATCGAGCAGCAGTCCTGCCCCAGGCGTCCGCACCGCCTCGCGATCCCAGTCCCAGCTCGTCGAAACGTAGGACCCGGTACCCAGCCCGAGAAAGATGCCTTCGATGAAGCGGCGCTTGCGATCCATGTTCCAGCACTCAGGACGCTGCCAGCTCGGCAGGACCATGCCGAAGAGGCCGCGCTCACCTTCGCGCAGGTGGGTGGCCGCCTGCATCGCGACGATGTGTTCGATGCTGTAGCTGCGATCGCAGCCGTAGAGGATCGGTGCAGGGAGGGTGGTGTCGATCTGGATCATGCTTGTGCCTTATGCAGGTTGATGTCGATGGAATGGCCGATACAGCGTGGCGGCTCCATCAGCCATACAACGGATGGTGATTGACGCAAGCGGGGTACTACCGGCAGGTGCGCCGGTTTCACTTCGTCCCTGAAGGACTGCATGGAATGCTTCGTGGACACACTGGTTGTCCCCTGCCTCTTCCTTCCGTCCATGCCAGACAACCCCGTCATGCCCTCGTGATGAGGGCAATGTCGCACACGGCGCACCGCGCCAAAGACGCGATCAGTTCTGCGAGCCAGGCAGCGCCAGCATCCGCTCGACCGCTTCCAAGCGCCCGGTGTCGAACATATGCATCATCGACAGGAGGTAGATCGCTGTGCCTGGCCACTGATTGATCTTCCAGTACGCGCGCAGCGCATTCGCCACGACCACGGGGTAGCCTGCGAGCTTGGCGCGAGCACGGCGCCAGTCCGCAGCATCGCGAGATCGCCCTTCTCGCTCCGCCCGTTCCCAGGACTGCGCGCGGGCCGCCATGACGTCGTCAGCGGACTCCTGCTCGGCCGCAACCTGAGTAGCGAACAGGGGGAGCGACTCTCGCTCCTGCCGCTGCTTCCGTTCGAGCGCCGCGCGCTTGCGCGGCGTATCACTGAAGGCGAAGCGATCGCGCCGCTTAAACCGCATCGGCGACCTCGAATTGCTCAGCGATCACGGACAGCGCAATGGCATGCCGGCGACGAGCCAGCAGCAGTCGTTTGAGCGAACGCGACACCGCTTCGTCCAGACGGTCGTATTCCTGCTCCGCGGCCTGATGAGACAGGTCGCGTTTCACCTTCATGTCCAGCAGCGACCGCGAGGCCCGCCCCATCGCGGCCGAAAGCTGGTCGTGCTCGCGCTGGGCTGAGTCCAGCTCACGAGCGGCGAAGATCAACTCGCGCGCCGCGCCCAGCACCTCCAGCAGCTCGTTCGCCGCCGAGGGCCGGTTCTCCGCGTAGCAGTCACGCGACGCCAGTCGGATGCCGCCGATCACGTCCACCGTGCGGTGCATGGTCATGTCCGGTTCTTTCACTACCGCGAGGGCACCGCCCGGCTGGTAGTACTCACGGGCGCATGCGTTGTTGCGCATTGCCCTGCACTCCACTTGGTGCGGGCCATCAAAGCGACCGCAGTCCGGGTGTGCGCAGGAACGACAACCGTGCGGGTCCGGAAGGGGCAGCGTGGCGGTGTTGGTCGCGTCGGTCATGGTTCCCTCGTCAGGTGGCTGAGTGCGTGGCTACGTCGCCAGCATGTGCCCGGTGAGGGGCAGGAGAAGATGCGCGCGGAACTGCAGTGGCGGGCTCGCCGCTAAGGCTGCGCGCAGCCAGGTCCCGGCAAAGGCGTGTCGAAGTGCAGCGCGTTCTTGGATTCCTGCTTGATGCGCACCTTCTCCATCACCTCCGGCCGCGTGATGCGAGCGAGTTCCGTCTCGCCAGCGGCATCCATGTCGAGACCCGCCACGGTGGCAAAGGCGGCAAGCGTCACCATGACGCCACCCATCTCCTGCGACGGCTCGCCCACCGGGCGCCCGTAGACGTATTCCACGAGGGTCGCCACGCGGTGCCTGTCGTAGCCGTGGGCTTGAAGCAGCTCAAGCACCTCCTCGAGAAGCCTGTCACCGCGTTCAACCATGTTGTTGTACTGCGACGGACGGAAGCACTTGGCCAACCAGTGCGCCACGCGGGTCTGGTATTTCTGCATCACTGGCGCGACGCCGGCGGAGACGAACCGCGCCAGCACACTAAGGAACCTGCCTTCCTCCGACAGGTCGTCTTGGTGGACGTCGCATTCGGTGTTATCCGGACCGCTGAGATGGAACATCGCGGGATCGCTGAGCCAGCGACAAGCTGCCCAAAGGCCTTGGGGGAGATCCCCGCTTTCATGGGCCCGCGTCGTGGAACGGTTGGAGTCGGCCATGGCGTTAGCCTCAGTGGAGTCGCAAGTCACCCCGATGCTGGCACCACGGTCGCGCCGAAAAAGTTCGGCCACCTTTTGGCGTCGAGGGTTCAGTCCGTTGCGACCGTCGCGAGCTTCCGCGCCAGGTGGCGCACGTTGGGGAATAAGGTGCGGCGAGACTCAGGCTTCGCAACCGTTCGAATCTTTCCGGTCGCGACTTCAGGCGCCCGGGGCTGCTCGACAAGCAATCGCTCTTTGCTGTTGCCGTACGAGAGAAAGTCGAGATACCACGGCGGCGGCTCGCCCGCGCCGGACCAGGTGAGCAGGGGCAACGTCGGATGGCGGTACTTCGGCGGGCGACGTCCGGTATGAACAATCTCAGGCAGGACTTCTTCTGCGGAGAGGCCCTGCTGCCGGATCATCAGGAAGATCTCCTGACGCAACTTCGAGCGCCGCTCGGCCAGTACCTGGCGCTTCCTGCTTCTCGCCTCGCGGACGACTGCCTCGAGCTCGCCTTCCGTGCAACCCGTGAGGTCGGCGTCGGATATCTGAGCGCCGGCGTTCTGTGCAGCGCATTCCTGGTTAGTTCTTCCGTTCACCTGTAGCTCCATGAGCGCGGCCGCCAAAAGCGAGGGCGGCGCGCTCTTTTTCGGCCCTCCGCCGGCGTTCTTGAATTCCCATGCCCCGAACGGTACCGACCCAAAGGTCAGAAGCCTGATCGCTCAAGTCGATATGCGATGTAGACGGCACCGTCCTTTACGCCAAAGCGCGGAACCATGACCGGCAAGGGACCCACCGCGACTGCCTTGTAGCCAGCGGGTGCGCGGAAGTGCTCGTCGAGCATCTCCTGCAGACTCATCGGGACTGCATCGCCCTGGTAGGTGTCTACCGCACCGGCCTTGACGCACTTGGGCGCGCCTGAAGACGCATTGCCCGGGAAGGTCTCGCCCTTGCGGCACGTGTACCAGCGGTGAGGCTCGGAAGCCTTTGCCGGCACCTCGACGTAGCCATCCCACGCAGCCTGGGCGCTAACCAGTCCGCTGGCGACGAGGCTAATAGCCAAGATCGCACCCAGTGTGTGTTTCTTCATCTTTTGCTCCGCTCAAGAATTGGTATCGGCGACAACCACTGCGCTCGCCTCCCCCACTTTCGCTCGGTCCCCAACCAGCCGAGCGGCGAAAGGCCATCGTTGGACCATGGGGTTTTTCTCGCCGTTCGCCTGCCGCCAGCTAACCATGGCCTTGGCGCCGCCGCTCCCCCGTGTCCCAACGCGCGACCACGTGCGAGCATTCGCTGCAGACCCCCGCCGCTGCGGTCCTGTCGAGGCGGAGCCACGCGCACGGCTGTCCCGAGTCCTCGTTACAGCAAGCTCGCAGATCGTGGCAGCCACATCCGATGCAGACGGCCAGGGCAAATGAATCCAAGCCGGGGCTCATGCAGAGCGCTCATCGAGCATGGCGATCAGCCGGCGCTTCGCTCCCGTCTTCGTGTCGCCGAGGCGGACGTCGCCAACCTCGCGAGCAACAACGACCCAGTAGTCTCCGGCCTCATCGCTGCGCGGCTCGATCACCTGGCGGCGTCCGTTGTGCCCGAAGGCAAACGCCTTTCGAGGTGCCGTCGTCATGCGGCAGCTCCCAAGGGCACCAGCTCGCCCATCCTGTCCTCCAGGATCGCAAGGCACGCGCGCGCGGCCGCAAGGCACAGCCACTTGCCATGCCAGAACACCACGCTCGCCAGACCCTTGTCCGCCGCCGAATCAATCCGCTCCTGCAGCACGCGGCTCATGGCCTGAAGACGACGCAGGGGCGTGTTGATCCCCCACTCCGGCGCCATCCGGTTCTCCTGAGCCCTCAGCACGGTCGCGGCGTGCTTGCGCGCCTGGCGCAGCGCCACTTCCATCAGCCTTTCCGCATTCATCCCGTCATCCTCGCGTCCCAGGGGCGAACCCTTACGCTCCGGCCGGGCGGCGCGCGGCAAAGATGGCGCTGGTTCTACACTTGGCCGAGCTGACCACTCCCGCCAGAGAGGTTCTTGTGATCGTCCGCGTACCCGTGAGCGCCTATGCGATGGATCCCAAGTCGATGGGCACGCGAGGAATGCTTCACTTCCAGCTGCTCACCGTTGCACCCGGCGACCCGTCGGCCTTGAGCATCGCCGTGCTTGACGACCTCTTGCGGGTTTCGACGTGCCGCTCCTGTGGGAGGGCCGCCCTGTCGCTGGAAGCGCATGCGCACTGCCAGCTGGAGCCCGGTATCCACGCGCTGCAGATGCCGTGGTCCGATCACATGGCCATGTCCCGACGCATGTGGAAGGAGAACGTACGCATCCGCCAGAAGAAACGTGCGATCGCCGAGCGCAGCGCGGAGGATCCTTTCACTGCGAGGCATGTCGCACCGCTGATGCAAGCGCAGAACGCCTGTTGCTACTACTGCGGCGATCCGCTGGCAACGCACGGCGTGAGCGACCAGGTACACCGCGATCACATGACCCCGCTGGTCAAGGGTGGAACGCACGATGTGGACAACATCGTGCTCGCCTGCCGAGCGTGCAATCTGGACAAGAACGGGTTTGAGACTGCGGCGGTCTTCTGCCGACGGATCGCTCGACGACTCAACGCCGAGCAGCTGGAACGAGTCCGCGCCATCAGGGCTTCTGTTCGCCGGTGGAAAGCCACGCGCGCAAAAGAAAAAGGCCGGACAAGCCGGCCTCCCTCGGGACACTAGCCGCTCCCAACTACGCGAACAGTTCGTCGACCAGCTCGCACTGCACGCCGACCACGTCAGTGCCACCCGGTGCATGCCGCGGGGCCAACAGCACCAGGGCGCACTGCGCTAGGGTCTGCTTGTTCGGGTCGAGGTAGGCCTGGGCCTGGTCAAGCGGCAGGCCGTGGCCGCGGGCAGCATTGCAGGCCTCTGCACGCAGTGCGCCTTCGTTCTCGACCTGCAGAATGACCTCGCACACGATGAACTGCTCTTTGTCCGACATCCGATGGCTCCGCCGTTGCTGATGTCGCGATACTCCCGGCCAGCGCTCGCTGGCAAAGTCATGGGCAGTTCTGCGTGGCGCATCATCCCGGCTGCATATACTTGGGGTCCGCTATCGACGTATGGACAACCATGTGCGGATTCCGGTCTGACTGAATACCAATGCCGGTTTGACCTGAACTCACCGCTGGTGCTGACCGGGTGGCGTTAGGCTCATTGCCTGATAGCACGCTCGGAATTTCCTGACAACGGACCGTCGACGTCCGCGCTCCGCATTCCATGCCGGTAAGCCAACCCTAGGTTCGACCATGGCAAATCCACTACCGGCGTAGAACGGATCTTGATGCGTTTCCAGCGGGAGGACGCTAGCATTTCGGCTGAGGAAGACAGGGCGAGAGGCTGATATGGGTGACAGGGGCTGGGACCGGCGGACGGGAGCGCGCGACGGCGAAAACGGCGGGCCGACACTTTTGGGAAGAATCTTTAGCGGGGATTCCGAGGCATATCACCAGGGATTGCAGGAGGGATACCTGCGGACGCTTGCAAGGGAGGGAGAGAGGGAAAAAGAGCGCGAGCCCGTGCTGAATACGATAGTCGCTCAGACGAAATTGCTGCGGCCCAGCGCGAGACGCGATTGCGTCGAGGCTCAATTGAGCAAGACCTCGAAATGCTCCTGCAGGTCTGGGGTGAGTACGGCAACTCCATCTGGTTTAGCGGGAATGAGGTGCGGGATTTCCTCGAAAGTCTCGTCACAGGACCACGCGGTACCCAGGTCATCCGGCTCCTTGGCGAAGACGTCAGAAAGGCCTACCGATGGTTTCCGACCACGCCCGACAAATACGCCTATCCGGTAGTGGCTCCTGTCTCGCTCTGGGGAATGGCTACGGCTCTTTATAGCCTCATTTCCTTGCTGACGAATTGGTGGTCCCTAGGCTTTTTTTATAATGAGCTGATCGTCCTATCCGTTGCGACGCTCTGGTACAAGCTCTTGCAGAAGCGGCGTATGGAGCGCATGGATCGACTTATTTTGCGGGCCAAACGTTGCTTGGCACAGATGAAGGAAGAGTCGGCTAATACCGTCACCCCTCCACTGCAACTTCGTCCGGCCTCAAAGAAGAATCCGCGACCATCCTCTAAGGCAAAGCCACGCCCCTGAGCAAGTCACTGTGGCCTGCCCCTGACACCCGTGGTCAGCACCAGCGGGGCGTTCAATGGTCGCCGGAATTGGTTTTCAGTCAGACCGGAATCCGCAACCATGAACAACGGACTCCCTAAACCCGCCAAACGGTACGGCTTGGTATCCCAGAACGTCGATGAGTGGGGATGCGGCGTTGCGTGTGTCGCGTCGCTGACAGGTACACCCTACGCGGAGGCGAAAGAACGTCTGGAGACGACAAAAGGGGCAGGGATCAATGTCCAGCCCAAGGGTCTGGAGCTGCACGACATTGCGCTTGCACTGCAAACCTACGGAAAGTACGTGGTCGCAGACTGGCAGGAGCGAGATCTCGCCTCGTACCCCAACGGCACCATTGTGTGCATCGGAGACAAGGACGCTAGCCGCGACTCCCACCACTACATGCTCAAGACTCCGAGCGGATGGATGGACCCGTGGCACAACATGGATAGGAAGCCCCGCGAGGCAGGCTTTCGACAGACCTACCCGCGCGGGAAGTACTTTCTCGTTGCTCTCGTGCCAAAACGCCGGACAGCAGTGCGCTAACCGGCGCCCCGCCGAGCACTCCGTCTGCTACTCAGTCGGTCGAGAGTGCTCCACGTCGCTGAGCGGGCGCGAGCCTTATGTGCTCATGGGTAATGCCGCCGCAGGTGACGCCCGTGGCCAGGCGGATCGTCAGTCCGGATCCGCCGTGGCTCCCGCAGATGACCGTGCCCAGAGTCCCGACGGGCACGGAATCACCGCTGAGGTGAAGTATCACCGCCGTTTCAATATCCCTGCCACGCCAATCCGAAGGACGGCGCCCGCCAGGCGGTGGCGCGACCCTGAGGCGGCGTGGGTTCTGTCGACCATCGGCCATCCTTGAACTCCTTTTGACGGTGCCGAGCGGTCAGGCTCGTGCTGCGGCGCGCTTGGACGCGGCCGTCACGGTGTCCACGAACAGCTTGATGGCTTCGTCGCGCGGCATGGCGTTGAGGATCTTCACATTATCGCCGTGCTTTCGCTTGATGGCAGCACAGTTCGTGTCGTTGAAAGCGCACTTGAAGGTGTAGATGTCGCCACCGATCAGGACGAGGACCTTATCCTTGATCTGGCGACCGAATCGACGCACCAAATCCTTGCGGCTCAGCTCATCAGCCGCGAGCGCGTCGATATAGGACTCCAGATCGCCGTAGGGCTCATGCTTACCGTCGTAGTCCCACGTCTGGGTCAGCGCGAAGGCCTTCGCGCGCTGCAGCAGCGCCTTGACCTTGTCCGAGTTATCGACAGGCCAGATGCTCGTCATGCCGCCCTTGCCGCTGTTTTCGACGCGCGCCGCACGCACACCGTCAACGAGCAGCGTCGCCTCGTAGCAGATCGTTTCCTCCGACATGCCGCGATGCTCGGAGAGGTTCTTGAACGTGATGACGGGGGCCTTGTCGGTCATGGTGGTCGTCCCAGTGGAGAGACTTCCACTTTGGCGCCCATGTGCTCGACGTAAACTTCGCGTCACTTTTGCGCGCTTTTCCATTACAAGAACCAAAAAAGCCCGCTCGGCTTGTTGCCGAACGGGCTCTGGCAGTGGACCAGTTGTCCGTCGCGACGCGACACACAACCGTGGCTCAGCTTACACCACGCATGGCACTGGCATCGTCAGATCGTCATTGCCAGTTGAAATGTGTGGTGACGCTACGCATCAGGTCATAGACCTTCTCTTGGTAATCGTCCCATGCGTCAGGGTCGTCGTCGTACGCGCTTTCAGGCTTGGTTGGCACTTCCAAGCCCCACGTCTCGATGACGATTTCTTCAACGCCCTTTCCGTCTTTGGAAAGGAGGTCGCAGCTTCCACCGCTGTCGATGTCTGAGCCACTGTACGGTCGCATCAGGACAGAGAGCATGTCCTTGTCGAGCTTTCCGAGATCGTAAGCACCAATGACGGTTGCCTCGAAAATCCTGTATCCGGCGTTCCAACCCATTTCATTACCTCGGCAGCATCAGATGAGATCTCCAGCCACGCTACCTGGACGCCTGACAGTCCGAAGTTAGACCGAAGCCTGCTCACAAACTGGCGCGCTATCGGCCTTCAGGCGAAATGCGACTCCCCGCTCAACAACGCGCCGCCGGGGACACTTAGCCCTGGCCAAGGCAAACCAGAAGGACGCCCAGAGGCTCCACCGTTTCGGTCGCGGCGTGTAAACGTCCCACGCCGGCATTCGTCCCGACCACCAAGCAACCGTTTTGGCGCGATAGGTTGCAACATCGCTCTTCCGGATCCCGTTCGCCGGCGTCCCTTCTTCTTCGCGTCCCTTTCGCGCCGGCGGCGGCTTCGACGCATCGGGCGTGGTCGCCCAGATCGAATGAATCCCTGCGCAGAGAAGCACGGGCTCCATGGCCTGCATGCCGGCGTGGACCGTGCGGATGCTGTTTGCGCGCTTGGGCATCCGCTTGATCACGAACCCCCACGGACCAGCTCGACGCACATGCAAGCTCCAGTTCCCACCACCGTCGTTGCGAAGGGAGATCACGCGGTTGCCAAGGCGCAGTGCTGGATACTGGCGAATGAAGAACGTGAGGATCATGGTCAGAATCGCAGTGGCCGCGAACGCTACCGCCAGGATCAGGTCGTCGGTGTTGGCGATGCCCTTGACGCCATGGACAGTCAGGGAAAAGAGGGACACGAGTCCAAAGACGGCCAGTCCGAGACGGAGCCGGTAGGTGCGATCGTCTCGACGTGCGGCCCTCATGACCCACGTTTGGAACACCTCGACCTTCCGAGTCGTTGCCGTACGGTCAACGACGCACAAGACGATCCACACGATTGGAATCACCAAGATGCCTCCAAGGATCATGTCGTGAAGCTTCGGCACCACTGTACTCACCGGTACTGCGCGGTCGATCCATCGGATGCCTTCTACGGCCAGTCGCAATGGGGACGGGCTCACTTACTCGCCTCAGCCATCTCGTGGGTGATGATGTCGCGGGCCTGCACCTTCGCGAACTCTTCGCGCGTCAGGTGGAGGGTGACCCGGTTCGTCTTCGAGCGACACATGTCCCCTGCCGATGCGATCGGAGTGCGCTTGCCCAATCCATCCACTTGTACCGCGTCGACCCGGGACGGCTGGTCCGTCCACACTTTGAGCGCCGCTCGGCATCTCGTCTGGTCCAGGTCGCCGAAGTCGACGCTCGCCGCGCCGTCGTTTAGCGCAGCGATTTTCACGGGGAGGCCCTGATCGAAGGCCCGCTTACCGATCAGCGCTCCGTGCACCCAGTCGTCGAGGTTGTCGAACGTGTAAGTCGGCCGATCCTGGTGGTAGGCGATGGCACCCATTCCCACGGCGCCCGCCGCGAATAGCACCCAAGCGATCAACTTCAAACGCATCACCTTTCCCTGTTCTTTGAAGACCACATTCCTAATGACAGCTCGTGTCACCCTTCGGCGGTGCGGTCGTCAGTTGTCTTGCCAGTGCTGTGGTATGGGCGAGCCCTGCTTCCAACGAGGAAGACCACCACGGTCAACAAATATAGTCCGCCGAGAAGCCAACCCCAGTGAAAATCCTTGAGGCCGGCGAAGAACAGGTCGACCGCGTCTCCCAATTTGGTGGGCGCAGCCCGGGCAATGTCCGGGCTCACGAGATCGACAGGCGTATCCACCAGCTGCACCGACCAGAACGCGACCGTTGCGAGCACGCTGGAGAAAAGCAGCAGTCCCTTCAGACCCCAACGCTTGGCGGCGCGGAACGGGACGGTAAAGAGGTAGCCGATCGCGGCGATTCCGAACACGCCGAGGACGAAGCCTTCCAACGCACTGTCATTGTCGTTACGCCTGGACATGTCCGGACTCCTTCCTTTCCGGCAGCAACATCATGCTGCGACGCCCCTCTAAAGCCGTGGAGGTACCGTTCTCGATTCCTTCCATTTCCTGCTCCTCTACTCAATCCACATTCAACGGTTGACGCTGGTCTGGCCCGAGTTCGCTGGGTCGCGCGAACCTCAGTGACACGGTCACGGGCCGACGGTGGCCGCGTGCCCAGAGCAAGAACTCCTGCAGCTCAGTGCGGCGGCCCTCCGGATCGCACCACCAGAGCTCTCCGAAGTTCTCGGACGCAACTTTTACCGCGCAGCCTGCACGGCCGAACTCTTCCAGTTCAGCCAGGCTCATATCTGGCGCAAGTCGAATGGTCGGCTCGCGACCAAGCGTCAGTTCATCCTTGTTCACCGTCAGCCACAGCGCGGCCCGCCTGGCCTGCTCCAGCGCAAGGGCGTCCTGCAAGCTGCAGTGACCATCGTCCGCGTGGACTCGCGCATGCCGCTGGCCCACGCCTTCGATCACCTGTCCGGGCATCGTTCGCATTCCAGGCTAGTAGCCGAACATGGCCGCGACGCGCTGAAGGCGAGTCACAAAGACATCGATGTCGACGTTGTCCTTACCCATCGGCCAGCGTGATTGCAGGAAGAAGTGCGCCACCACGTCGAGCGCATCGTCCCGCACGTCGGTGTCGCCCCACTGGCCATCCGCCAAGCGGCCGCGCTCATAGGGGTAAAGGGAGTAGATCGCCAGAAGTTGGTCAGACGAGAGGGTGATCCCGGCCTGTTCCTTGACGAACTCGCAGGCCTCGGCGATGGCTTCCTGTGCCGGTATGGCGGCGGCCAGCTGAAGGGCGGCTTCCACACGGAGTCGCTGGAACTCAATCAGCGTCGCACCGTCACCGGTGAAGAAGCGCTCGTCCGGTTGCGACGTGATCCCGCTCGGTTCCCTGATCCACATGCCTCAAATCTCCTTGTCGGTCCGCCCCACCCTACGGCGCGCAGCGGACCCGTCCTAATCCAACGATGATCGATAGCCGGCGTCAGCGACCCGGCACGAAGAGCAGCGCCAAGCGAAGGGCGAGCATGACGCCCAGCCCCGCGAAAATGGACACCGTCCATGGGAACGCCGGCACCCACGCCACTCCCAGTCCCTTCAGCCCGGCCAGGACCATCGACCCGGCGATGAAGAATAGAGAGAGAACATAGAGTCGGGAGAGGACCGCACCCGGCCCGCGTGTGTTCGGTTGGTTCATGGCGTGACGTCCCATCCTCGTCCAGCTGCTCGATGCCGCGTCGACGGCGCCGTCAGTCCCGAATGGGATCGGCCCGCCGCGGCGGATGTACCCCAGCGCTATCGGCAGTGAACGCGAGAAATGGAGGCGGTCTGGTGACGACCGGAGTTCACCCCGGCTTCTCAAGGGGAGACGAGCGGGTTACCAGAGAAGGGATGAGAGGAGGACCGCGATAGCCACGCCGGCGGCCAGCCAGTTGTAGGCCAGGTGGGTACGAGTGGCTTCAAGCACTCCCTTACCCCGGTGACCCGCCCGTCCGCCGCCGACGAGATATGCCCGCATGAACCCAAGGCCCGCGACCGTCAGGGCAAGCGCAAACCCGACGGGAATACCCATGACCAGGTGTGCCAGGCCGAAACGGAGCTGACGGAGAAAGCGGTCGGCACCGGACTGAAGTTCACTGCGACGCCTGTATTGCTGCTCCTCCCAGTGGGCCAGCATCGGGGCACACAAGACGAAGATTGAGAGGACGACGAGAGAGAGGACAAGGGGCAGCACCTCTGCGCGACGCGCATCGCCGGAAGGCATCAAGCCCTCGTTCTCTCGTCCCGTCAGGACACGCCACCATCCCCACTGCAAGAGGGGAACGTAGTGGAGCAAGAGTCCGGCACAGACAGCGACCGGCACGATCAACGCCGCCGCCCTGCCGAAGTGTCGCGGTCTCAGTCCCCTGATAATCACCGAGGCCCGAGGATTCCGAGTGACCCTCCGCGCGAGTCGGTAGAGGACGTAAGCAAGGAACAAGTGAAAGCCGGTGGTGACGATCGGCATGCGGGCAGTCCACGGCCCAGGGCCGATGAAAGAAGGTGTCCAGGGGAAGAATCAGTGTGTCGGTGCCGGACGGGCACGGCGACGGCGAACCGCTCGGGCGATGTCGCGTGTGGACTTGGCAAGGATGGCCAGAGGAAGTGCCAGAGGCGACAAGGTCACAAGGGTGCCGGCGACGAGTGCCAGCAACGCGAGTCCGGACGGGACGATCGAAGAATCCATCAGTGGGTGAGGCGTGCCCGGCCAGTTGGGCAGGCGGACAGGTAGGCACATTTCACGCAGGCCCCCGTCCGCTCCGCCGGGTTCGGTTCGACCTTGCCGGCGTGGAGGGCGTAGTAGCGGTCGTGCAGGTGGGCCAGCTCGTCGTCACTGAGCAGCGGGACACGCTGGTACTCCGGCTTGCCGTTCACGACCAGTCGAATGAAGCCGAACGGCGCGACGGCGTGTCCTTTGGCGACGCCAATCCGTCCGTGACGCAGTACTGCGCCTTGTGCGGACAGTTCGACCTGGTCGTACGCGTACACCTGCCGCCGCTTCCGCCTCTTGGTGTCGACGGGATACAGCAGACCGTCCGTTCCGACGAAGACCTGGTCGAAGCGAGCCCCCAGTCGCCTGGGGTGCTCGGTCCGGAAGTACTCCTCCGAAAGGATCAGCCTGCCCTCAGCGATCTCCGGCGGCATGGCCGAACGCTCCACCCGGTCATAAGCCGCCTGGGTGTCACCCCTGGCGCCCTCCTTCTTCGCGAACTTGAGGTAGGCGAGATAGAGGCCGAGAAGTAGGAAGAGGAAGAGCGTCCCGATCATGTCAGTCGCTCAGCAGCTCAGGGTCTGCGTCGTAACCGGACGGCAGTCCACCGATCACCCACTCCGACCGCTGGAAGTGAGGTGACGTCCACTTGACCGTCAGGTCCTCAAGCGACGCATCGTCCGTGATGCCGGTGATCCGGCGCAGACGGTCCAGCCACAGGCCACGACGCTCCTGCAGGTACGCGTGGAGCCAGACCGCAGTGCGATACAGACAGGTCTCTCGCGAATCGCCGATCAGGGCATTGACCTGCCAAGCCGCGACAAGCGCGAAGTCCGTGATCGCTCGTCCGGCCAAGGCAACGTTCGTGTGCACAGCAAGGATTCGGTCGCCCTTCTCCCGCACCTCCTCCAGGAGGGTCAGTCCATGCAGGCGCGACGCCACCTGGTTCTGATGAGACGTCGCTCGGTACTGCTGCTGGCGAATCTGCTCACCAAGGTCACGCACGATCTGGCGAGCCTGGTCCCCTGCCGACTCGACATAGGCCTCGGCGCGGGCGGTCGCGTTGAGCGTGCGCTCGCCATCCCAAGACTCACCGTCCTGAAGGATCGCGTAGATCTGGCGGTAGTGACGCTCGGCGCGGTCCTGCTCTTCGAACAGGGCCAGGTCGAGCGAGGACGTCACGGGGACAATCATGCTGGCCTGCTGGTTGGTAGTGCTTACGTGATCCATCACGGCTTTCTCCACTGTGGTTACTTCCCCGCCAATCCTTGGCGGACCCAGTCCAACACCCGACTCACGGGCGGCTTCAACAACGGCCAGCGGTCCAGCGCGCTGGCCACGAACGGGCTGATTGCATGGTAGGTACGAACGCACACCCGTCCAAAGGTGCTCGGGAGCAGCGTCGAATCGCGCCAGGCACGCAGCTCGTCCGTACGTGGATCGCTGACCCCGTACACGGCGCTCGCGATGAAGCAACGGGTGTCGCGCCCCTGCGGCTGGGAGTTGTGGGACTGGCTCACCACCGCGTGGAAGCGGGCGTGCTCGTGATCCCCTCCCCGCTTCGCGTCGGCCTGCTCAGCCGTCTCGCGAACCCCAAGCTCGCGCTCCTTCAGGAGGCGAACCTCGCAGAAGGCCATCGAAGCCAGCTTGGTTGCGGCGAGGTACTCCCCGGCCTCAGGCGAGCGCGGCTTCATTACTGAAACCTCGGCTGGAGCGCGTCGGAGAGGATCGAATGGAAGGTCTCATCCAGACCCAGGTAACGAGACACCGGAGCCCGACTGTCGTACTTGGTGATCTTCAGCCCCTTGAACTGGGTGGCCTTCAGATCCTCGAGCACGGCCACGCCGTCGATCAGCCCCATGTCCAAAGCTTCAGCCGAAGTCCAAATGCGACCTGACGAGATCACGTCCCGCGTCGCGTGCAGTCGCTGACCACGGGTAGCAATGACGTCATCGACGAAGCCCTGCCCCATCTGGCGCACCAACTCGGTGTTGAGGGCCGCGTCCTCCGGCGAGGTCTTCGACCAAGGCGACACGCCTCCCTTCAGAGCGCCGGAGCGAAAGACGTGCTCCGTGAGGCCAAGCTTGGAAGCGGCCTCGCTCGCGTCGATGTACCGCATGATCGCCCCGATCGAACCGACCACGGAATACCGGCCAGCGTAAATCCGGTCGGTGTGCACCGCGACCATGTACGACGCCGAGGCACCGATCTGACCGATGATCGAGTAGATCGGCTTGCCCGACTTCGCCCTGCACTGGTTCAGACCCGAGACCATCCGCTCCGCCTCAGTCGGCGAACCGCCCGGCGAGTCGATGTCGAGCACGATGTACTTCACCTTCTTGTTGTCGCAGGCCCGATCCAGCATCGCCAAAACCTTGTCTGCCGAGGCGCGGGTGCTGTTGGCAATCTCGCCCTGAACCGGAATGAGCGCGACGGCGTCGGTCGTCGGATCACCTTCCACCCCACTGCCCGCCAGAGACCGTACGAACATCCAGTAGGTCAGGAACCCACCGACCGCTAGTCCCATGAAGATGGCTCGGCGGACTTTCCGCCAAGTCGCTTCGTGCTTCTCGCGCTGCTCTTGGTGGGCAAAGTGCTGGGCAGCCTGCGCAGCAACCTCAATGATCGCCCCCTGCCAGGTCCCATCCGGCTTCTCGTGCCGCTGTTCGTTCTGTTCGCTCACTGCATTCTCCATTGCGTGAAACATTTGTTCCACGGACTACTGTTATCGGGAGTGGACAAGGCGCAAGCCTTGGCTGTTGGTCGGGATCGGATTCGGGCCCATGGCCTGCGCCGCCATCAAGCACCGCCAGGGGCTACGCACCAGGGCAGCAATCGGAACTCGATGCCCGAGGTATGCATGCACTGTCGTCCAGAGCTGAAGGTGCTTGCCGTGCGCCGCGGGGCCGATCCCCGGGATGAGCTGAGTGGCTTCCATTCCTGTTCCTCGCCCGCCTCCTGCGGGGGTCGTGTTCAGATTTATCGCGCCTCGGGCATGGGTACTAACCCGGGCGCGTCGTCGGCAGGCACCGCCTCAGGCACACCTTGAATCCGCTCCTCATAGCGGCGGATCAGGCGCTGCACGGATCGACGGATCTCGAGCAGCTCGGCTCGGCGGTGGCGGATGGAGGTCGCCTCCCTTTCGGCCTCACGGACGATCTCCCGCTCATACGGCCTGGCATGCGCGAGCAAGGTGGTCAGGTGATAGCCGTGGCCACTCCCCCTCCCACTCCTTCCTTGCGGGATGTACTTGAAGGCACTCCTCTCACCCTTCCCCTTGTTCTGGGTGAACCAGTACAGCTCCATCGAACCCTTGTGGGCTCGCACGCTGATGTTCAGTGGTGAGTACAGGCTTCCCTTCGCTGGCTCCGTCGCGGCTTCTCGCTGGAGCTTCTCTTCGTCGCGGAGCTTAGTTCGGCTGTTGCGGAACTCTTCGACGAGAGACTCGGCTTCGGCTTCGAGCATTGCCTCGGCGATTTGGATTTCGGCTGCGATGGCAGTGAGCCTATCGAGCCCCCTTTGTGCCTCCTGCGCGTTGAGCGCGATTTGGCGTGTGGCTTCTTTGGTGTCTGTCCCAGTCATTCTATCTATCATGGGATTTGCAGCATTCCCCACTCAGGAAAAAACACCCCCGTTATCGCAGGGGGTTTCCCGCACTGGGGAATCGGCTAAAAGCCACTTCATTGAAATGGGGAACGGCCGCGAAAGCCGATCCCGGCACGCGCTCTGCCCGTCGCCCTGCCCCACCCCTCTGGGGAATGCGCCGGAATCCCATCTGATTGATATGGGGAACGACGTGTAACTCCCGTCGTTACCGACCTTCGCGTTCGGGCCGCCTTCGGGGCTCCTGTTCCGCCCGGCCGTCGAGTTGGGAATGGCCGATCGACTGTCTGCCCGTCCACAAGGCCACAAACCCTTCCCCCGGGAGCGCTTCCCATGGGCGTAACACCCCGATCTCAGGCGGGGGTTTCCGGGCTCGAAGTCCTTAAGTGCAGATTCGAATCGCCCAGAAATGGCTCTGTTGAGCCATTTGCGGCTGGTCGGCGCTTCCGTAAGTGCAGATCGCGGGGTGTTTTGGACCGGCCCATGCCCCATGCGACCGTATCTGCACCCGCACAACCTTAGGACCGAGGACTCGCGGGCTTTTCGTCCGTTATTTCAATGGCTTACGGCCAAGGAGAGTTTATGAAAATGTGCAGTATCGCCACCGCTATCGCAGCGCTGGACATTGGCTACGGCAATCTGAAGGCCTTGGGCCTTCGCCCCGGTGCCAGCGAGCCCGATGTGATCAAGCTTCCGATCGGCGCCGCGCCGCTGGAGCAGGCCCCGAAAGCTCTCGGTGGCGGCTACGACCTGCGCGGCGGCGAGCGCGTGACGATCAACGGCCTGCCGTGGGTCGCCGGGACCGATCCGCAGATCCTGCAGGGTTTCACCCGGCAGGCTGATCCGAGCTACATCTACTCGCCGGAGTACCTGGCGCTCTACTACGCGGCCCTGAGCCGCTTGGACTACGACCACATTGGCATCCTCGTCACCGGTCTGCCCTGTGATCAGTTCGACGGTCCGGATAGCAGGGTCATTCGTCAGCGCCTCTCCGAGCGCCTGAAGGGAGAGCACCAGATCAGCGAGAACCGCCGGGTCAAGGTCGACCGTGTCCTCGTGTTGGCCCAACCGATGGGCACCTACGCGTCCCTGTTCCACGATCAGGACACCGCAAATGACGGACGGACCATCCTCATCATCGATCCTGGCTTCTACTCGGTCGACTGGGTCCTCATGCAGGGCGGCTCCGTGCGTGGCGGGACCGCTCAAACGAATCCCCAGGCCACCGGGCGGATCCTGGAGCTGGCAGCTCGCCAGATCTCCGAGAACCACGGCGGTGCCCAGCTCAGCGTCAATCGCCTCGAAGCGGCGTTCCGCAACGGCCAGGGGACGATGCAGCTGGGCATCCATACGGTCCACTATCGGAACTACATCGACCAGGCCGCCGCATCCGTGTCGCGCCAAGTGATGGCCGCCATTCTGTCCTCCCTGCGCGACCTGGGTGACGTTATCGACTGCGTGATTCTCACGGGCGGCGGCGCTGAGCTGTTCGAGCCGGCCGCAAAAGCTCAGTTCAAGTCGTCGCAGGTCATCTCCACGCCGGACCCGGTGATGGCCAATGCTGAGGGCTATCTGTGGCTGGCCCATCGCGCCGCGATGTCGGCCGAGCGGCAGGCTGGCCAGGCTGCTGCTCAGCAGAGGCGCGCCTAATGGTCGCCTCCACGTTGGCCAGCGCAGAAGGCAAGCGTGCGAGGCCGAAGGCCAAGTCGACCCGCGATCCCGACGGTTACACGCCTCGCATCATTGTCCGCTGGGATCCGACTGGAGTTGCGGACCAAGACCTACTCAGTGATCTAGGCAACTTCAAGGCACGTGCGCGAGGCAAGCGAATGAAATACCTCGCTCGCCTCGGCCTGCTTCTGGAGGCACAGGGAGCACTGCTGGAAGGTCGGAAAGAGTCGGGGCGGCTTGTCTTGCCGGCTTCGTTGGCCGCCGGCGGGTTGGTGGCCATCGCCCTGCCCGCCCAACCCGATTCGGACGGTCGCTCCCCCGAGGTTCCGGGTAGCCAGATTGACCAGGGTGTCGGCTTGGACGGCATGCTCGGGCAGATTGAAGAGTTCTGAATATCCCCTCTTCTCGGCCACGGCGCCCGAAGTCTAGAAGGTGGTCGAATACAAACAGGGGTTTTGTTTGTCCGATCACCTTCGTTTTTGACTTCCAATGCCATTTTCGTAGGTGTAGCCTCGCCGAAAATCTGCACCCTGTGGCTATTTCGTGAACATTTCTACTGTTAGGAGCCCCCATGGCTACGTCCATTGATGCCCCCATCGAACCGGTTCAGTCGGGGCCGACCACCCTTCGGGCCACCCCGGAAGACTTCCGTCGCTGGGCCGACGTCGGCCAGGAGATGCTGCTGAAGTTGGCTGAGGCCACCAACGAACCTAACGAGCGACGTGTGCTCCGGACGTTTCGAAAGACCGAAGCGATGGAGATCGGTCGCATCACTGAGTACCGCTGGAACGAAGCTCGAAAGAAGCTCAAGTTCGGCGTCTCCACTACCGCCGAAGCTCGCGTCACCCTGGAGGAGATCCACAAGATCCAGGAGATGCTCGGCATCCGACCGCGACGCCCCAAGGGTAGCCGTGCCATCCGCATGGCGGTAGCCAATTTCAAGGGCGGCGCAACCAAGACGACGGTTGCGTTTCACATCGGACAGGCGTTCCCGCTCCGCGGCTACCGCACGCTACTGGTGGACGCCGATCCCCAGGGAACCCTGAGCCGCCTGATGGGTTTCCGACCCGAGAACATTGACCCGGATATGACCCTTACCTCCCTGTTCGAGAACGTCTCGAAGGAGCAGAAGGATCGTATCGGTCTGCGGCCTCAGCCGACCCATATCGACGGCCTCGACATCATCCCGGCGTCGCTGGAAATGACGGGCTCGGACATCCACATCGCCTCTGCCTTCATGCAGAAGGTTGAGGGTGCATCTGAGTTCTATCGTCTTTTCGATGACGCCCTGGCGGCGATCGAGGACAACTACGACATCATCGTTATCGACACAGCGCCGGCCTTCAGCTTCCTTGCCTTGAATGTGCTTTGGGCCGCCAACTCGCTTGTTGTCCCCCTGCCCCCGAGCTTCCCGGACTTCTCCGCCACGGTCGACTTCTGCGGCATGAGCGGCGACCTGATCTCAGCGATTTCGAGACTGAAGGGCTTCGGCAAAAGCTGGAGTCCCACTGTGTTCATGCACTCGCGCTCGGAGAGCACGAATGCGGCGGCTGATGTGCGTACGTTTGCCGGGCATCTGTTCGGCCGCTACCGCGTCGAGGAAGGCATTCCAAAGCTCAGCGCCGTTGAGAATGCTTTGTCCCAGATGCGTTCCATCTACGAAGTCACTGGCGCCGAGGTCGACTCGCGCGCCCTGCGCCGCGCCCGTGACGCGGTGGATCAGTTCTCGGACCGCCTCGTCAAGCTGATCGAGGGTGAATGGGCAGAACAAGTTCGCGAATCAGAAGTAGTGGAGAACGACCATGAGTAAAGCAACAGAGCGCCGCCAGGGCATTTTGGGGAGCGTACTTGCTACCGGGCTCGCGTCCTCCCAGAACGCAGAGCCCGCGCCTGACCGCCCGGAAGCACGACCCGCCGCGGTCGATGGCGCTGGGACGGAACCCCAAGGTAGCGGCCAGTCCCCTGCCCGCCCGCGCGGCTCCTTTATGACGAACCTGATCGGTGGCCAGGCCGACGGTCTCGAACAGAAGTTGAAGGACTACGAGGAGCGCTGGGGCAAGGCCATCCCGATGCGGGAGGACATCGACCCCAAGCTGGTAGTCCACGGCCCCTTCCACAACCGTCTTTCGGTCGCCTACGACGCCACCCGCTCTGAGGCCTTCCGTAGCCTCAAGGCAAAGATGGCCGTCACCAAGGGCAACACCACGCCCGTCATGCTTCGCGAAAAGGAAGGCGGCGGCTACGAGGCCGTGTACGGCTACCGTCGCTGGCACGTCTGCCTGCAGGACGGCTATCTGCTCCGTGCGTTGATTCTCCCCAAGGAGACGACGAATGCCGAAGTGATGGTGTTCCAGCACTTCGAGAACGAGGACCGTGAGGACATTTCGGTCATCGAGCTGGGTCGCCAGGTCGTGAGTTGGATCAAGGAAGCCGGCTACGGTTCTGCAGACAAGGTTGCTGAGCGACTGGAGATCACCACCCAGCATCTATCGGAGCTCAAGCTGATCGGCTCTTTGCCGGACCTTCTGTTGGAGGTCCACCCTGATCCGCTCAAGATCTCTTTCCGTGCGGCTCGCTCGCTGGCTCGCCTTCACCGGGACCGAGAGAAGGACGTCATTGAGCGCCTGAAGCTCCTCCAGAAGAAAACGCCGATTCCGACCCCCGCCGAGGCCACAGCGTTTCTTGTTGCCCTTGGAGACACCAAAGCACCGGCGGCAGCCACCGCAACCAAGAAGGTTTCGGTCAAGGCGGAGGTGGTGGACGGCCGAATCTCGTTCGGGACTCAAGACCTTTCGGAGGACGTGCGAAAGAAGTTCCTGAAAGCGGTCCAGGCCGCCGCCAAGCAGGCGGGCATCGAGGTCCAGATCTAGTTTTCGGACGCGTCCGTAAAGTTCGCAGCAGACGATCGAACAGAAGAACGCAAGTGCGGGGTCCGGCCAGTTTCAGGACATGTCCGAAAAGTGGCCGGACATTACGACCAGGAGTTTTCGGACGTGTCCGAAGAGTTCCAGGGAAGGCACCCCGGGCAGAGGTTTTCGGACACGTCCGAAAACTTGGAAGGATGGTTTGAGAGGACCCTCGTTGAGGTTCGTCTCAAGCGACCCAGTCGCAAAGGCGCCAAGGCAATTGTGCTCAGGCAAACGGAACTAATCGAAATGACGTAG